>CAZVSL010000764.1:0-2728 GCA_964629935.1 uncultured Calditrichaceae bacterium
CGATCTATCCCGACCTGGAAGATCTTTCCGGCGCTCGTGTGTGGCAATTGTGTGGTGTTCAAACCGGCAAGTGATACGCCGTTGACTGCGACCACCTTCATTGAGGTACTGCTCGAGGCCGGTGTGCCGCCGAAAGTGCTGAACCTCGTACACGGCACCGGCAGCGGCGTTGGCACACCCCTGGTCAACCACTCTGATGTAAATCTCATCTCATTTACGGGCTCATCCTCGGTGGGCAAGACGATTTCCAAAGCAGCGAGCGATACCCTGAAACGAGTTTCGCTGGAGCTCGGCGGCAAAAATGCGCAGATTGTGATGGATGACGCCGATCTTGAGCTGGCTCTGGAAGGCGTGCTCTGGGGCGCATTTGGCACCACCGGACAGCGGTGCACCGCAACCAGCCGGCTGATTCTGCATGACAAAGTCTATGATAAGTTCATGGATATGCTGGTTTCAGCGACCAAAAATCTTAAGCTCGGCGATGGTTTGAAGTCAGACACGGATGTTGGCCCGATGATCAACGAAGACCAGATAAAAACCGTACAGAGCTACATCAAAATCGGCCAGGAAGAAGGCGCCAAAATGGTGATCGGCGGCCAGCCGTACAAAGAAGGCGAGTGCGCCGATGGCTGGTTCCACGAGCCTACCATCTTTGCGGAGCTCAAGCCTGATATGCGGATTGCTCAGGAGGAGATCTTCGGGCCGGTGCTGTCCGTCCTGCGAATCAAATCCTTTGATGAAGCCGTCAAAGTGCTCAACAACACACGCTATGGCTTGTCGTCATCTATCTACACCAGGGATGTCAACCAGGCCTTTCGGGCCATTCGCGATATCGAAGCGGGGATCACCTATATCAACGGTCCGACCATCGGCGCAGAAGCACACATGCCGTTTGGCGGTGTGAAAGAGACAGGCAATGGTCATCGCGAAGGCGGTTGGGAAGTATACGAATTCTACACAGAAACCAAGACTGTGTTTGTTGATTATTCCGGTAAGCTGCAGCGCGCACAAATCGACAACTACTAGCCTCAAGGTTTCAGGTCGCATTTGAAGCAGCAGCGTGGGGGGAAGTGAACTACGTGAAGGCCGCGCCTAAAAGCGGCGATAGCACTTGAAAGGAGAAGTCTGTGATAAAACTTACGCCAAATGACGTGTTCCCGGTTCTCAAACAGCACATGCTGATAGATGGCTATGATAATCTCGTGGTCGACCTGCAAAAGAGTCAGGGCAGCTATATTTACGATTCCTTGAATGAGCGCAAATATCTCGATCTGTTCGGATTCTTCGCCACGGTGCCCGTGGGGCACAACCATCCGATGATGCACGACCAGGAATTCAGAGAGAAGATGCTCAGCGTGGCGCTGATGAAGCCATCGAACTCGGATTTCTATACTACCGAAATGGCAGAGTTCGTCAAGACCTTTTCGGACTACGCCATGCCTGAAAGCTTGCCACATCTGTTTATGGTGAGCGGCGGCGCTCTGGCTGTCGAAAATGCCTTGAAAGCCGCATTTGATTGGAAAGTTCGCAAGAATTTTGAAAGAGGGCACAAAGCAGAAAAGGGTTCGCAAGTGATACACTTCCGCGAGGCATTCCACGGCCGCAGCGGCTATACGCTCTCGCTTACCAATACAGAACCCAACAAGATCAAACATTTCCCCAAGTTCCAGTGGCCGCGCATTATCAATCCCAAGCTGACGTTTCCGCTCAATGATGAAAGCATCGCGCATGTCATGGACCTTGAAAAGCAGGCAGTGTCCGAAATCAAACAAGCGGTCAAGGACAACCCGGATGACATCGCAGCCATCATCATCGAGCCAATTCAGGGTGAAGGCGGGGATAATCACTTCCGCAAGGAGTTCCTGCAGCAGTTACGCACACTGGCCGATGAGAACGAGGCGATGCTCATTTTCGACGAAGTGCAGACCGGCGTGGGCATTACAGGCAAGATGTGGTGTTACCAGCACTTTGGCGTTGAGCCGGACATGCTCTGCTTTGGCAAGAAAACGCAGGTGTGCGGCTTTCTCAGCGGCAGGCGTATCGAGGAAGTCGACGACCACGTATTCGAAAAATCCAGCCGGATCAATTCAACCTGGGGCGGCAATCTCGTGGACATGGTACGCTTCCGCCGGTATTTGGATATCATCATAGCCGAGAATCTCATCGAGAATGCCGATTCCGTGGGCGCCTATTTCATGGAAAAGCTCATGCACCTGCAGGATGAGTTTCCGGGCAAGGTGACGGGTGTGCGTGGCCGCGGCCTGATGATCGCATTCGACCTGCCGAGCTCCGATGTGCGCCAGCACTGCCTGGAGACATTCTACAAGAACGGCATGATTGCTCTGGCTTCCGGGCAGCGTGCAATTCGATTCCGGCCCGCCCTGGATATCAAGCGAGAACATGTGGATGAGGCCATGGCGATCATCAGGAAGAGCTTGCGCCACGTTCTGCAAGCACAACGAGAAACCGCAGCGGCCTGACAGCTCGCTCCGCCACCTAAGGTCGTTGTGCGGGACGGTGATCAACTATGCCTCAGCAAGAGGGAAGGCTCACATTCAGGCCGGAAGGCAGGACGCTCTATGTCGTGAGCACGCCCATCGGCAATCTCAAAGATATTACTGTGAGAGCCATTGAGATTCTGGCGAACGTGGACTTGATCGCCGCCGAGGACACAAGGCATAGCCGCAAGCTGTTGCAGCATTATGACATCAAGACGCCGACGACCAGC
>CAZVSL010000765.1:0-2696 GCA_964629935.1 uncultured Calditrichaceae bacterium
GCTATCGGCGGGTCATTTACCGGTGTTATGGTAAGTCTCAGCATCGCGGTTTCGGAAAGCGCGTTCAGGTTGTCGCGCACACGATAAGCCACGCTATCTGCGCCTGCATAATCCGGCTCCGGCGTATATCGAATACGGCCGTTTTCAGATTCAACCGTGGCGTTACCATGTTTCGGCTGCGTCACTATCATTAACGTGGTTAGATCAAGCGTGCCATCCGGGTCATGATCATTTTCGGTTACGTTCACATCCATTGCGACATCTTCGTCGGTAACGGCTTCATCATCCAGAGCAACAGGCGGATCATTGGTCTTAACAATGGTAACGAACACAGTGGCGACATTTGAGGTCAGGCCCTGGTTGTCCGCCACAGTGTAATCAAACTGGTCAAAGCCATGGTATTGCGCTTGCGGTGTATAGGTGATCAAGCCGGCAGACAGGTCGACGCTGACGCTGCCATGGGAAGGCGACGCAGCGATAGCCAGAGTTGAGCCAGTGACCACGCCATCGATATCGATGTCATTACTTATGACATCGATTGCGAGCGGGCTATCTTCCTGTGTGAAGACAGAGTCATTCTTAGCGATGGGCGCGTCGTTGACCGGATGGATGGTAACTGAGACAGTTGCAACATTTGACCGGGTATTTTCATTGTCTCTTACCGTATAGCTGTAACTATCCGTGCCATGATAGTCCGGCTCAGGCGTATAGTAGACACGTGAGCTGCTCACGACGACGCTACCATGCTGTGGCGCAGATTGAATTTCTACCGTGGAGACCACGATCTGTCCGTCCGAATCGAAATCATTGGCCGTGACATCGAATTGCACCAGACGGTCCTCATCTGTGCTGATGGCGTCATCATTTGCCACAGGCGGGCTATTAGAGCCAACAAACAGCGTCACGGTCGCTTCGTTGGAAACAAAGCCGTCGACATCGCGCACTGTGTAGCGGATCGCATCCAGACCATCGAAACCGGAGCGGGGCGCATAATTTATGAATCCGGTTATCGGGTCAACACTTGCCGTACCGTTGAACGGTCCCGAAGTGCGGTTGACCGAGGTTGCATCGAGGCCGGCGCCGTCCGGGTCTGTATCATTGGCGAGCACGTCGATGGCCTTGCTTTGTCCGATTTCGACAAAAACGCTGTCATCGACCGCGACAGGTGGCCCGACCACTCGTACCACAACCTGAGCTGAGTTGGATTGTTGTCCGTTGCCGTCCTTCACGGTGTATTCGAAGATGTCAAAGCCACTGAAGGTCGAATTGGATGTGTACGTGACAACACCATTGCTGCCATTGACGCTCACCTGTCCGTTGCCGGGTGAACTAACAAGGGTCACGCTGGTCGGATCGACCGTGCTGTCAATGTCAAAGTCATTGCTGGTGACAGAAATATTGACGGGATTGCCGGGTTGGGTTTCGGCGCTGTCGCTGACCGCGATCGGGGCATCGTTATCATCTAGAACGATAACAAGGACTCGCGCCTCTGAAGTGGCGTTTTGAGCATCGTGTATACGATAGCCGAATTCATCCGTGCCAAAGAAATCGGCCTCTGGTGTGTATGTGACAACCCCCGTCAATGAGTTCAGCACGATCGAACCGTGCTGTGGCTGGCTTTGAAACGCAATGGTGGCGGGCTCAACCGCATCATCAACGTCGAAGTCATTTGCCAGAATGTGGATCGCAATCGGCGCTTCTTCCTGGGTTTGCACGGTATCATTATTTGCAACCGGCGGGTCATTAACAGAGCTTATGGATATCGACACAGTCGCCACATTGGATTTCGTGCCGTCTTCATCCCGCACGGAGTAGCTGAATTGCTCGGCGCCAAAGTAATGCGGATCCGGAGTGTACAAGCCGTCGCCGGAGACCGGATCGATTTCGAGGTTGCCATGCAGCGGCTGCGTTTCCAGAGTCAGCGTGCTATTGTCGATATTGCCATCCGGGTCGTGGTCATTTTCGGTGAGTTTGATGACGACAGTCTCGTCTTCGAGAATGGTCACGGCATCGTCTTGCGCAACCGGCGCCCGGTTTACCCTGATCCAAATGTGTGCTTCATTGGAAGTATTGCCGTCGTTATCATCAACCAGGTATCCGATGAGATCGGTTCCGAGAAAACCGGCAGCCGGTGTGTAGTTCACCTCACCTCTGTTTATATCTATGGTGATGCTTCCATGCGCCGGACCAAAAGTTGTCCTCAAGGTTGATTTAACGATATTACCGCCGTCGGGATCAAAGTCATTTGCCAGAACAGGTACGCTCACCGGTGAACCAAACACTGTGACGGTCGAATCATTCACGGCCACGGGCGGTCCGACCACGTGGATCGTGACCGTAGCCGGGTTTGACAACAGAGCGTCATCGTCGCGCACTGTGTAGGAAAGCGTCTCAGTGCCGTAGAATCCCGCATCAGGCGTGTAAGTCAGGACGCCATTGCCGGAATCCAGGCTTATGGCGCCGTTCTCCGGTGCGCCGTTAAATGTGATGGTTGCGGGTACAAGCGAGCCATCCAAATCGCTGTCATTGGCAAGCAAGTCGACCTGTACCGGCACACCGCCCGGGGTGGTAATCTGGTCGTCGCGGGCAAAGGGCTTGCCGTTTATCCAAATGCTTACCTTAGCAGAATTTGAGTTTGCACCTGCAGCATCCGTGATTATGTAGGTAAAAGAATCAAGCCCGACTAAGTCGTCATG
>CAZVSL010000766.1:0-2689 GCA_964629935.1 uncultured Calditrichaceae bacterium
AGAAGGCAAAACGATTAAGGGCAAAACAATTGTTCCGGATTTTACTTGCTGCCGGCCCTAACAAAAAGGTTAAGCACGAATTTGACACCTCACCACTACGTGGTTAAAACTTTTGAATGGAAAGTTTCCTTTTTTTCTATTAATACAACACCGCTCCGCGGTTAAGAGTGTCCGTTAGCAAAATTTTAAATCGTTCTGCCCAAAATTGTTTTGACTTATGCAAGACCTCAATGGTTACCCTTCGATCTTAATCATTTTGCCCATGTTCCATAAAACAATTTTGCCTTTGCAAGCATTGCTGAATAGTTATTTTTGGAAGACTGGAGGGTCTCGATGCGGGAAGCTATCCGCAAGATAGGTTTTGTTTTTCTCATAGTGGTTCTGTCTGCCATCGTCTATGTCCTGTTTTATGCTGAACAGGAAACCAGACAAAACGTGCTTGCCTACTCTCTGGATTTTCTGGGTGAGCGGCTTTTTGCCGTGGTAGAGGATGGACCGGAGGCAGAAAAACTGAGAATGGCTTATAACGAATTTAAACACAAGGCTTTGCAAGGGGAGGTTTCACCGCGACAGATCGAGCAGGTTGCGGCCGGCATTCTCAATGTCAGCAACCGCGAAGAACAGTTGTCGCCGCAACAAGCGGAGAACATTTTGCGGTCCAGTATGCTCTCTTTTGCCTCAGCGCCGGCGCCTCCTGGAACGGAGCCTGCCCCGGAGCCCGCAGCCGACCCCACAGAGTGGCGCCAAATGACAGAGCGAGTCAAGTCCATGTGTGAGTTCGATGACAAGATGCAAGAGATGTTGCAGGAAAAGCTCGCCGGGAAAGGCGAAATCGCACGCAAGATTCATTACAAGGTAGGCGAGCGTCTGCAAGTCATCATCGATCCTGCGGTGGTGCATGAGCTGCAAGCTCTGAACCTGGATCAGCTTCACTCAGAGATCAAGCAGCTCGAGCAGGCGAATCTGGTAGAGTGGCAGGAAAATCTCGCCAAACATCTGCAGGCGGAGACGGCTGCTCTGCAGCATGAGCTGGCAGATATGGCAGCGGAATTACAACGCGAGCATGCTATGCATGGCCTGACAGAACTCGATTCTCTGAAACGCTTCGAAGTGTTCAAAAACCTGCCGATCTCGCCGGATTCCATCCGAAAACTGATGGAAAAGAGCTTGCAGGATGCAGGCATCAGGCCAGGAAACCGGGAGCAAGAATAGCTGAGTACTGCGGCAAAGCGGCTCAACGCAGCAAAGTTTCCCATTTCCTGTCTACGATTTCCGATTTCCGATCTTTTGCCGCCTCACGCTGCATGACCATGATCTGACCGGCCAACCTTTGTCCGCCTGCTCCTGTCATAGGTTGTACGCCCCGGCGTTACAACCAAATCACAGGAGCGAACATGTTTCTCAACTACCTCAAAACGGCGCGCCGGACTCTGATCCGGCATAAATTGTATTCCCTGCTCAACCTCGTCGGTCTGGCGGTTGGCGTTGCCTGTTGCATTCTGATTTTGCTCTATGTCGTCGATGAGCTGAGTTATGACCGCTTTCATGCACGGTCAGAGCACATCTATCGCGTGGTCTGCGAATTCTCCGATGACCGGCCGCTGGCCAAGACGCAATACCATCTCGCGCCAACACTCCGGCAGCAAGTTCCCGGCGTGGCGCAAGCTGTGCGTCTCAATTACATACATAGTCCGGTGGTTCAGGTCGGTGAAACCGTTAGCAAGGAGCGCAACGGCCTGTACGCAGATGCCAATATCTTTGAGGTGTTCAGCTTTGAACTGCTAAATGGCAATCCCGCCACTGCGCTCGCCGGGCCAAATTCTATCATACTGACGGAAAGTATGGCGCAGAAGTATTTTGGCGACAGCGACCCACTCGGCAAAATGGTGACTATCGATCACCATTTTGACCTGTCTGTGACCGGCGTGGTCAAGGATGTACCGGCGCAATCGCATCTGAAGTTTGATTTCATCCTGCCTATGACCATACTATATGAGAACTGGGGTGAGGGCATCGATGACTGGGAGACGCGTGAGGTCTATACCTACCTGCTCTTGCCAGATGCTCATTCCAGGCAGGAGCTGCAGGCCGCGTTTGCTGGCGTAATCGAAACACATCTCGGCAAAGGTGAGTCGCAAAAACAGGGGTATTGCTTGCAGCCACTCGAAGACATCTACTTGCACTCCTCCGACATCACCTGGAATCTGGAGTCATACAGCGACATCACGTATGTTGCAATCTTTGCCAGTCTGGCTGTCTTGATTTTGCTCATCGCTTGTATCAATTTCATGAATCTTGCGACCGCACGGTCGGCCAGGCGCGCCAAAGAAATCGGTGTGCGCAAAGTTGTGGGCGCGATGCGCAAGCAGCTCATCCGCCAATTTCTTATGGAATCAACTCTGGTTGCTGCCATCGCCGCTTGTTTGGCAATCTTGCTTGTGCATCTGGCTCTGCCCATGCTCAACTACCTGACTCAGAAACAACTCGACTTGCATCTTCTCACTGAGCCGCTTTATGTCTCCGGCCTGATCCTGTTAACGCTGCTGGTCGGCTTTATCTCCGGCAGCTACCCCGCCCTCGTACTCTCCGCCTTTCAGCCGTTGCAAGTCTTGAAAGGAACCATTGCGCGGCAGGTCGGCGGCGAGTTGCTCAGAAAAGGACTTGTTATCTTTCAGTTTGTGGTCACCGT
>CAZVSL010000767.1:0-2685 GCA_964629935.1 uncultured Calditrichaceae bacterium
CGCCGACGGCACGACCCTGCCGCTGATCTGGAATAACTCAATCGCATTTCAAAAATTTCAGCGCTATGCCCACGCGGAACTGAGTCTGGCAGATTACACAGACTATCTCACCGAACAAATCGGTGACGAGGCTTCCTCGCGCGCCTTTCCGCTCTATGGCAACGATGTTGAAATATTTGACTTCCGCCCCGGCCGCTACCATACGGAAGCGAAGCTGACTCGCCACAACGAGTGGCAGCGTATCAGCGACCTGTTCGCATGGCTGCAACAGGACAGCAGGTTCACGCTGACGACGCCCTCGCGTGTGCTGGCACAGATGCAATCCGAGCATGCCGGCCACAGCCTGCGCCTGGCGACTGCCGCCTGTCCCGTGCCCGTCAAAAAGCAGCCAAAATATAACCTGACGCGCTGGGCGGTTTCCGGACGCGCCGACTTTGATATCAACAGCGCCTGCCATCAGATTTATGCTGCGCTCCGTCAGCGCGCACACAGTGACGAGCAAGACTGGCGGCGACTTTGCTATCTGTGGAGCAGCGATTTCCGCACACATATCACGGAAACGCGCTGGCGCACCTATCTGGCGGAGCTGACGCGTTTTCGCCGGCAGCTCAAGGTATCGGACCGTCCTGATTGGCACCTTCTGTCAGTCCCGGCAGAATACACTGACGCCTCCGCACATGAGCTGCTGCGAATCGAAACCGATACAGTCCGGCTGCAACTAAACCCGCGCCGGGGGTTAGCAATCGATAAGCTCTGGTTCAAAACTTGCTCGCAGACAAGCCTGATCGGTACCTTGCCGCACGGCTACTACGATGATATTGCACTCGGCGCCGATTTCTACAGCGGACATGTGGTGTTTTGCTCACAAGGCAGGGCCAAAGTAACGGATCTGAATCCCATACGCGCCGCACTCCACCGTTCTGCCGACCGCACCATTGTCACCGGAAAGATCGGGACGCCGTTCGGGCCTGTGCATAAGCGCTATACCATCGACCATGAAACGGCAAGCATCGGGATCGAGATTGTGCTCGACTGGCAGCAAGTTCCGCCAGGCTCATTGCGTCTGGGCATGATAACGCTGAATCCCGCCGCTTTCGAACGCAAGTCGCTCGTTTACCGCAGCCACAACGGCGGCGCTGTAGCCGAAACATTCCCTGTGCCAGGACAGAAGATCGACCATGGCCATGCGGTTTCAGCGCTGGTTTCCGCAACCACCGCAGTCGGAATGACCACTGGTGAAATCGAGCTTCGGGATGCAGAAAAGGGCGTGCGCATCCGGACCCACTTGAACCTTGCAGCGCTCGTGGCCTTGATTTCCTATCACGAGCTGCCCGACACCTTCTTCATGCGCACAGCGTTTTCCGCCGGCGAAACCGATGAAACGAGCAGCACGGCTCCGGTCAACCGACAGATAAGATGTCATTTTGAGCTGCTACCGGCAGACTGCACATGATGAACATAACTGACAGAGCACTGGCGCAAGACCTGTTGCAGGCAAGAAACCTCATGCTCTCAAGCTATGGTACGGATCTGGAAGAGGTTTATGGTGCGGCGTTGTATCCGCGGCTTTTCGGGCACTTGCTATCCATATTCGTGGAGGGCAATGCAGAAGATGGAAGCAGCTATGGGTCTCTTCTGAAACAGATCCCAAGCGAAACATCATCAGCGGAACGACAATTTCTGTTCAATTTTTTTCGCTACCAATGGCAGGGCCACTATAATGTCCTGGAAATCGGACCATTTCTCGGCGGCACGACGCGGGCCATGGCGCTTGGCATGTCGTTAAATGGCAACAGACTCGAACGTTGCCGGCTTTGCTCCTATGACAAATTCGATAATTATTATACCAAAGAACGCCTCCTTGCAGTGCTCAAACCTTTATTTGACAAGGGCGTTCTGGACCAAAAGGTCGCCCGCCACATCACCAGCACCACGGAATTTGAAGCCGTCTTTGCAGCAATACACGCCAGGAGCGACTATTATCATCTGATCCGGCATGGCGAAGGCGTGCTGCCGGATCTGCCGGATGAAATCGAACAGACGAAAAACCTGTTCATGACCCATCCCGGCGTTATTTTCGATGCCGTATTTATCGATGGCTGCAAGAGCTGGTTCGGAACGAAATACTTCATGCAGGAAGTCAGCGAGAATGTTGCTCCCGGCGCTTATTTCCTGTTTCAGGACTACGGCGCCCATACTTGCTTCTGGATACCGGTGTTCGTCTATATGATGCAGGAGCATTTCAAGCTCACGGTCTTTGTCGACAATACGTAGGTGTTTCGTCTGCTCAAACCAATGAGCGCAGCGGCCGTCGATGCCAGGTTTCCCAACAGTCCGGAGGAGATGGGGCGCAGCAATTTCGACATCATCTTTCATGAGCTTTTGACGCGTGCGACCGTTCGCAACGACAGCTATACCATGGTGAATTACAACTTACAGCATGCGGCTGCTCTTGCCTATCTCGGCCTGCATGAACCCGCGCGTGAGAAGATACTGGCGTTGTTGCATCGCCCGGAATACTCCTGTTTCAGGAACATGATCCTGAGCGCTCTGCACATTCCCACGTATAAGCCGCATACCGGCAACATCTATCTGTAGTTGGCAGGACAGTACCGAAGTGAAATACTTTTAGTATTTCAGATTTTTGGAGTGAAACACTTTAGTGTTTCAGTTTTTCAGGGTGGG
>CAZVSL010000768.1:0-2674 GCA_964629935.1 uncultured Calditrichaceae bacterium
GTCAGCCATCTCGCCAAGGCCGGGCGTATTGCGGTCCGAACCTTTGGTGTCTTGCATCAAGTTTTCCTGTTGTTTGGAGAGATTGAGCAGGTCGTGCGATGAGCGCTTCAATGCCTGCATGATCTGCTGCTTCTGCTGCTGCGATAACTGCTCCTGCGCGCTCTGCAATGACTGCAACATCTGCTGCAAATCCTGCGAAATCTGCTTGCCGCTCTGCTGCGCCGATTGCATTTGTCCGGATTGCATCTGCTGCGCCGCCTGCTCCATCAATTGTTGCAGCTCCTGCTCGCTGAGCTGGTTTTGTGCGGCTTCAATATCTTCCTGTGGCATCTGGGGAAATTCACTCATCTTGTTTCTCAGGTCTTCCAGATCCTTTTCCAGGCCTTCTGTGTCCTGACGGATGCCACGTTGCTCCTGGGCATACTTCTCCTGCTCGCTCTGGTTTTTAGAGCTGGAAGCCTGCTTGTTGAGTTCTTCCTGCCTTCGCAGCAAATCCTGGGCTTTGCGGATGGATTCATCCAGCTTCTGTTCGACCTGCAATTTCTTGAGCAGATTGAGCGTGCGTTCCATGCTCTGCAGAAAATCCTGTTGCTCCGTGGCGAACTTCTCCATCGCCTCCTGGAGCTGTCTCGGATCGAGGTCCTGCATTTCCTGTTGCAGCTTTTCCAGCGTTTCTTTCATCTCTTCCGTGAGCATTTCCTGCATGAGTTCTTGCAGCTCGCGGTATTTATCCAGCGTTTCCGGTGAGATGAGCTCGTTCTGCTCCATTCGTGTCACCATCTGGTCGAGTTTCTCCTGCAGCTCTTCCAGCTCCTGTCGCATCTTGCCCTGGGCGCTGGCGGTTTCCTGTACCTCCTGCTTTTGTTCCCAGCTCAGCTCGGGGTCGCGTTTCATCTGCTGCACGACTTCATCGACCGTTTCCTTGAGAGACTTGCTTTCTTCATACAGCTCGTCGAGTTCATCGAAGGTTTCCTGATGCTCCTCGGCGACTTCTTCATACATTTCCTGGATGGAAGGAAAGCGCGCGCGATAGGTCAAACTGCGCGAGCTTTTTGGACCGGAGACCTCGTCGTTGTCGAACACCTCGACAAAATAGGTCACGATATCCTCCGGATAGAGACCGAGCTCTGACAGGTCCCAATTGTGGTTGACCAGCAGCTTATCCGGATTGCCCTTTTCGATGGCAAGATCGATATATTTCAGACCATTCTCATGCAAACCCTGCTGCAGAATCTCGTAGCCGATGCGCATTTTGGCGAGGCCAAAGTCATCCTCGGCTTCGATGCTGAGAGGCAACAGCATGTCTTTGTTCAGATCGACATCCTGCCCGGGAAATGGCACTTCGACCACAGGAAACTGATCCTCGATGAGCGACAAGCGGTACTGGATCGGCGAGTCATTGCTCAGCCCGTCACGGTCGGTAAGTTCGATGTGATAGCTGCCATCCTGGCTGAGCACAAAGTTGCCGGTCAGCTCGGTTCCGGTAATGTTCAGGGGTACGGGCTTACCGTCAGCAAAAACGATCTTTGCCGAGGCTACGGTCTTGTTGGCTTGCAATGACAGGTTTGCCCGCGTGCCCTTTAAGGCGGAGATATCGCCAACGTTTTCATCGAGATACTGGTTGCCAAGTTTCGAATAATTCGGATAGTCCAGCATCACCTGCAGTGTTCTTACGAAAGGCCGCTCGATGACTGAAACGGAGAAGGCGTCGCTGCGGTGGCCGTTGGCGGCGACATAGTAGTCTTTGTCGCCGATAACATTTTCCAGCGTGTAAGAGAAGGTCGCCTGATCGCGCGAGTTTAATTCATAGCGATCATATTCACTCGCAGCCGTGTTCTTGACAAACAAGGTCATTTCCGCCACAGGCGCACCTGACACGCGGGCGCTGATCTCCAGAGATTCGCCTTTGACAATCTCGGCGTCGCCCGGCTTGACCTCAAATGTCAGACCGGGGTCGCGTGCGAATTTCATAGAAGGATTCGCCAGCCGAAACGAGGCGCTTACAAACGAAGACGAGAAAATGAGAAAAACCAGAAAGGCAACGGCCAGAGTGCCTGCCAGCATCTGCAGTGCGCGCTTGACCGGTTGCGGGCTGACAGCAGCATTGAAATCGAGGTCTTTGGTTTCATCGTAAACCTGGCTCAGAGAGTTATCCGCCAGCTCCAGGGAGTAGCCTTCGCGGTTGTCTTCGTGCTTGCGGAAGACCTCGAGCGCATCCGCAAGGCGGTCGCGCACTTGCGCAAACTTTCGCCCGACCTTCAGGGCCAGACTGATGTCATCGGGAGCAGTGGGACGGAACAGCAAGAAGAACAGCGGTTTGACCACAAACCAGACGAATGCAGCCGTTGCGCCGGCCGCCACCACCGTTAGCAAAGTGTAGCGTGCTGCCGGGCCCAAATGAAAGGCTGCTTCGACGATCAAGGCCAGGAGGGTCAGTATGGTCGCCAGGGCCAGAAACAACAACCCTCCCTTGCACACCTCAAAAAGCTTTTCCCGCTTCCGCAGGGAGTCGAGTCTTTGTTTGATATTTTGGTAGGCTTGGTCCAACTTGCTCATAGGTACCTCTATCGGTCAAAGCATGAAATTCATTTGTAATGGCGCTTGAATTTACATTACTAACCTGCATTATTCACAAATCGCCGCCTCCGCCACAGGATAAATCCTGCGGGTCCGC
>CAZVSL010000769.1:0-2668 GCA_964629935.1 uncultured Calditrichaceae bacterium
CCCCGCCTGGCACAAAAGTTGGTATTCAGCTCCCGATATCCATTCTCAATCGACGCTTCAACCCGAAAGGACTCGATGAATTCTCGCGTCGGGTGAAGTGCTTGCCAGGGAGTCGCGCAGCTTGACCCAATCTCACCATTTGGGAGGAGAAAATGAGTGCAGGAATCGATAAAGAAACCCTCGATTTGACTCTGGGCGCAATCAAAGAGTTTACTGAGGGCCGTCTCACCGATGAAAAGCTTTTAGAATATGATGAAAAAGACGAGTTTCCCATCGACATCGTACATGAGATGTGTGGCGACGGGCTGGGGCTGCATCTGCTCTTCATTCCCGAGGAATTCGAAGGCATGGGCGGCGGCGCGTTCGATGTCTACCGTGTCTGTGAGGAAATCGCCCGCATCGATATCGGCATTGCAACCGGTGTGCTGGCCACGTTCCTGGGCAGCGACCCCATCATTTTTGGCGCCACACATGAGCAGAAAAAACAGTGGATGACGCGCGTGGCCGAGGAAGGCTTGCTCATGGCTTACGGCGCAACCGAGCCGGAAGCCGGCAGCGACCTCGGCGCACTGCGCACCATTGCCACGCCGGTGTCCGAAAACGGTACCGTAAAGGGTTACAAAATTAGCGGCAGCAAACAGTGGATCAGCAATGGCGGTTATGCCGATCTGTACACAATTTTGGCGCAGGCGCCGGGCGGTCCAAGCTGGTTTGTGGTGGAAAAAGGCGCCGAAGGCTTCAGCCACGGCAAACCGGAGGACAAACACGGCATCCGCGCCAGCAATACAGCGGCCCTGAATCTGGACGAGGTCTTTGTCGATGCCGAGCGGCTGGTGGGCGGCGTCGAAGGTCAGGGCTTGCTGCAGGCGCAGCTCGTGTTTGGTTACACCCGTCTGATGGTGGCGGCTTTCGGACTCGGCGGCGGCTGGGCAGCGCTCGACCGCGCCATCCCCTATTCGAAGGAGCGTATCCAGGCCGGCACGCCTCTGTCCGAAAAACAGGGCTACACCCACAAGCTCATCATCCCGCACGTGGCGCGGCTGGAAGCTTCCCGCGCCTTTATCGAAGAGACTGCAGAACGTATCGACGATGGCGGCGGCAACCTTAACACAGAAGGCGCCATCGCCAAATATCTGGCGACCGAAGCCGGCAATGCCGCCGCAGATGCCAGTATTCAGGCCCTCGGCGGTTATGGCTACACGCGCGAATACATGGTGGAGAAGATCAAACGCGACGTCCGCATCACCACCATCTATGAGGGCACCTCTGAAATCATGGAGATGACCATCGCACGCGACCGCTGGCAGATGCACCTGAAAACCCGCGGCCAGTATTATCACGACGAAGCGCAGAAATGCGAAACCCTGCACGCGATGCATAATGACGTCGGCGGCGATATCGCTGCGCTGGCGTTTCACGCGCTGGCAGAATTGCTGGAACGCTGCCGGCTGCAACGTTTGACGCGCAATCAGCATGTGCTGCTGCGGCTGGGCGAGCTCATCGCCTATGCAGAATGCGCCGGTGCACTGGCACGCCGTGCGGCCCGCAGCGCCGACGGCAAATTGAACGCAAAGGCCACCACCCGCTTCGATGCGAAAGCGCTGGCTGCCATCAGCCGCGTATTTGCGCGCGAGGCCGCCATGAAAGTGGCGGAGGAGGGACTGCGTTGGGTTTGCGGCGCAGATGGCATCGACGCGCAGGAACAGACACAGTTTGAAACTGCGCTCAATCTTGGCGCTATTCACAGATCGCAGGCCGGATTGCTGGTTGATATGGATTATGTCGCAGACGTGGTTTATGGCAGGACTAAGTAAAAATTGGCCTCCCGGGAGGGGCGATTCGGAACGTAGTTCCACAATCGGAGTGGGTCAACGCTGCCCGCCAGCAAAGAATTGGCCTGCTGTCGCAACCTGCGGCAACCCCACCCCTGGCTCTAAGCTGCGCTCAGAGCCGGTCCCTTCCGAGGACTCCGAGGAGGGGATTACAACCATTTTCAGGAACCGGAGGGAAAAGTATGAAAGTCACTGCAAATAAAGCTGTCGCCATTGTTGGCGTTGGCGCGATTATGCCGGATGCACCGGATGTGGCAAGCTTCTGGCAAAACATCAAATCCGGCAAATACAGCATCAAAGATGTGCCGCCGGAGCGCTGGCGGCCGGAGTTGTATTACGATCCCGACCGCAAGGCGCCGGACAAAGCGTATTCGAAAATTGGCGGCTGGGTGCTTGATTTTAACTGGAATCCGCTCCAATGGCGCTTGCCCATTCCGCCTAAAGTCAGCGACGCCATGGATTTGACGCAGAAATGGGCAATTGTCGCAACCCGCGAGGCCTTGCGGGATTTCGGTTATCCTGAGCGCGCCATGGACCCTGAGCGCACTGCAGTTATCCTCGGCAATGCCATGGGCGGCGACACGCATTTGTACAGCGCCTCCCGCATTTTCTTTCCGGAATATGCGGATGTGCTCGCCAAAACTTCTTCTTTCTCCGGTCTGCCGCCTGAAATGCGGGAACGAATCATGCAGGAGATGCGAGCCGGCATCGGCCAGCGTTTTCCGCTGATCACCGAAGATACCATGCCAGGCGAGCTCTCCAATATCATCGCCGGGCGCATTGCGGCGTTGTACGACTTTCACGGCCCCAATTTTGTCACGGACGCTGCCTGCGCC
>CAZVSL010000770.1:0-2652 GCA_964629935.1 uncultured Calditrichaceae bacterium
CCAGCCGTGATCCTGCGCCGCCACCGCTTGCGTACGTGAAGACCTCAGGCGGCTTGTTCCTCGACATGACCATCCATGATTTCGATATGGCAAGATTCCTGACGGGCAGCGAGGTGACGGAAGTCTATGCCGTCGGCGACGCGATCATCGATCCGCAAGTCAAACAAGCGGGCGACATCGACACGGCTGTGGTTTTGCTCAAATTCGAGAACGGGATTATCGGTACCATTGATAACAGCCGCAAAGCCGTCTATGGCTACGATCAGCGCGTGGAAGCGTTCGGCGCCCTCGGCATGGCTCAGGCGCACAATGCCAGCAAGGATGATGTTGTTATATCCACGGAGGCGGGCGTCGTTTCCGGCAAGCCGAAGTACTTTTTCCTCGAACGGTACCGTGAGTCCTTTGTGGCTGAGCTGCGGGCCTTTGTGGACGCGATTCAAACCGACAAGACGCCGCCGATCACCGGCGCCGACAGCCTGGCGCCCCTGAGAATGGGCCTGGCCGCACAAAAATCTTTGCTTGAAAATCGTCCTGTCCGCCTCGACGAAATTCCGGCCTGACATGCCAGTCCTCGAGACCCTACCAAAATCAAGCAAACCGCCCTCAGTCCAAAAGGATTTCCAGATCGGGTTTATCCGGGCAGCGCTGCTGTTCGCGATCTTCGCGGGGTTTGCGCTTGGGGCGCATGTCGCCTCCGTCATCGGCTTCAATTTTTCACTGGGCGAGGCGTTCTATGCCTACGTGCAAACCCACGGTCACGTGCAATTGCTTGGGTGGGTCGGGTTGTTTGTGATGGGCATCAGCCTGCATTTTATCCCGCGCCTGGCGGGACAACCCCTGGCTTCGACGACCGGTCTGAAAGCAACGTTGTGGTTGGTGAGCGCCGGACTCGGCATCCGCTTTCTTGCTGGGAGTGTGATCACGTATGTGCTGGAAACCCCGTGGTTTGCATTATTGAGCTGGTTGATAGCCTTTTCCGGACTTCTGGCATGTCTTGGTATCGGTGCCTACGTAGGGACCATTATACAAACCGCACGCCAGGCAGCCGGGCTGGCGAGACGCCCGGCCTTCAGACAGGTCTGGCCTTTCTTCGCCATGATGTTGTTGGGATGGCTGCTCTACGCCACGCTGAATCTGTTTCTGACGGCAAAAATGGCGGCAAGCGGCAGCGCCACCGTGCACCAGGCATGGAATGAGCTGGCCGTGCAGATATTTCTCAACGTCGTGCTCTTGCCCGTAACCTTTGCTTTTTCGGTGCGCATGTTTCCGCTCTACCTGCGCCTGCCCGCTATCGACTGGTCTGTCAAGAAAGTTGCCCTGGTTTACGCCCTTGCTGTGGCAGCGCAGTTATTGCCGACCATCCCTCCTATCGCAGCGTTGCCGTCCCGGCTGCCGCTGTTTATTTCATGCGCCGGCCTGGCGCTGAAAGGCGGCGTCATCCTCTACTTTATCTTCAAGCTGGATCTGCTCACCCGCCGGCGCGACCCCTGGACGGTACACCGCAAGCTTCACCCCGGACCTGAGCGCCGGCCGACGCGCAAAGGCATACCGGACTATGGCGAATTCGGCCATTTCGAGCGTCTGGTTTATTCCGCCTATATCTGGCTCATCGCTGCTGCGCTGCTGGAAATCGTGCTGGGCGTCGCCTATCTGCTGCAAATCTCCGTGCCCGTATCCAGCGATGCGGTGCGCCATCTCTACCTGCTCGGCTTTATTACACAATTGATCCTCGGCATGGCGCCACGCATGATTCCGGGATTTCTCAAACAGAAGCAAGTCGCCAGACCGAAATTGGTCAACGTCACCTTTTGGCTGATCAATCTCGCCCTGGTTGGCAGAGTCTTTCCTCTTATCATTCCGCCGGCCATTCTGCAGGCTATTCCGGGAATGATTGTTGTGTCACAGATCGGCTTTGGCTTGTCCGGTGTGTTGGGCCTTGCGGCGGTTGTTTGTCTGGCGGTCAATCTGGTGCAGACAGCACGCGGGAGTTGAGGGATGGTTGACTATGCGCCTGAGTTTGTGACCGGTGGTTTTGTGCTGAACACTGGCAAAAAAATCCGAAAGCCGAAGGCGAAATTCTAAACAAATACAAATTCTTAAACCGAACAAAGCCGGACCCAAAAATGCACGCAAAGGCGCAGAGCCGCAAAGGTATCGCAAAGACAAACCTCTGCGTGTTCTTTGCGACTTCGCGCCTTTGCGTGAGTGCTTTAAGCATTCTGTGCAATATGTCTTGCCAAAAAACCGGTCCTGAGTTTATCGAAGGATGCCAAGACTTTACGACTAAGGCACCAAATATCCATTTCCAAAACAATCTGGCGTCAGACGTTGTGACCGCTTCGGTTTTTGCTGCCTGGCGTCCGTAATCGGCTTTTTCGCATAAGCCCGGCCTTACCGCAAATAAGAATCCAAAGCCAAAATTCTCAACACTGAGAAATCTCAAGCCCAAACCGCCAAAGTTCTCTCTCTCTCTCTCTCTCTCTCTGCATGCGCTTATTAAACAATAGGTTAAATACGGACAAACGGAAGCCTAAGCAATCTGGCACAGTTTTGGCTAACTCGTGAGTTGAAAATACAAGTCGTGCTGTTCTGCAGCAAAAGGTGTGGGGATGCCTGCCTGCAATTCTTCCGATAATGATTCTGTCTCCTGCA
>CAZVSL010000771.1:0-2626 GCA_964629935.1 uncultured Calditrichaceae bacterium
CCCGGCTCGTTGCCTTTGGTCCAGTAGGAGGGCAGGTCGCCTTCAAAGCCGCCGACTTCGGAGGTGAGTGAAGGCACATCCAGCTTCTCGACGGTCAAATCGTCGAAGTAAAGGGTACCTGTGAAGCGGGCATAGACGTGCAGCCTGACAGCGAGTGCGCGTGCTTCGGGGTCGTCCGGCACGGTGACGTCGAGGTGATACTGCGTCCAGTCGAACTCTGTTACGGGTGGGAATTCCCACTGAGTATCGACCGGGAAACCTTCGACGTTGTTGAAGCCGTCGTTGTTGCCGTTGCCTTTGAAGAAGCCGTAGGTGAAACCGGCGGCCCAGGTGACGGGCGCGATGGCTGCGGAGTCGGGCACGAGGTTGGCGCCTTTGACCCAGACGCTGATTCTGAGTACATCGCCGGCTCCGACGCCCGACAGGGTTGCGATATCCGCAGACAGGGGTTTG
Source organism: uncultured Calditrichaceae bacterium (assembly GCA_964629935.1). Taxonomy (GTDB): domain Bacteria; phylum Zhuqueibacterota; class Zhuqueibacteria; order Oceanimicrobiales; family Oceanimicrobiaceae; genus CAZVSL01. The sequence continues at coordinate 454 of CAZVSL010000771.1, forward strand.
CCGGCGTCGTCTTCATCGGTGAAGATGAATCTTTTTGTGCCGACGAATGCGTCGTGCGGCTGTCTGTCAGCCGGCAGCTCGAACTTCAGGGAGCGCAGCCCGGAGTGTGCTTCTTCTTCTGTGAGGCGTGTGTTTTCGAAGCCGTTGGCGAGTCTGCCATCGTTGCCGCCTACGGGGGGCAGCCAGTAGGTCCAGCCTTCGGGCACGCCGACTGCTGTGTTCCAGTTTTGGCCGGCCCATGCACCACCGCGTCCGTGGAAGACGAAGTCATCAGCCCAGACGGTGCCTGTTGCATCTTTGCCGCCGACAAATTTGATGATGGTGGTCCATGCATCTTCAGGCAGGATGGTTTCGCCGACAGCGTTGGTGTCTGCGACCCATCCTGAGCTTGTCGGCACGCTCTGGTCGATGGGCAGCTTTGTTTCCCCGATGAAGTCTCCTGCTTCATTCCAGAAGGCGTATGAGATGTACCATCGTTCATCATCGGAGGTTGGGTTTGTGTTGACGTTTTCCGTTTTGACGTAAGCGCCGAGTTTGATATCGACATCTTTGAGATGCTGCGGCGCCCAGAAGTCGACCATGTTGGTCGAGATCCAGGCTGCGGAATCGGCGGTTGCGTCTTTTGAGATTTTGAGTGAGCGTCCCATTGAGCGGAACTCATCGGTTGCCCATGTGAGTGCCGCGCCGCCCGGCTCGTTGCCTTTGGTCCAGTAGGAGGGCAGGTCGCCTTCAAAGCCGCCGATAGAATTTATCTGGGCCAGCAATCCGCCTCCCTGAATCAGAAAAGCGATACAGAGCGGTGCAATAAATTTACTAAAACGTTTCATGTTTGCCTCCCCGTACGTGATAGGATCAAACTCCTTGAGTTAACTGACATCGTCTTACCGCTGGAATCCCGGATTCACCTCCTTTCGCAGGAAAGCTTCATCTACCTGTTACAATGCCGGGTTTTGGCATTGATTCGAATCAGTACTGTGGTCGTCGATTCTTCTGGTTCGCGAGCACCTCCTTTCTCAGGCTTGATTTCTGTGTATATTGGCGTTAGATTGCTCTCGAATATGACATGGCATGGCATTAAGCCGATGGTTTTACCTGGTACTTTATGGCGCCCGCACCGTCCTGCCGTGCGTTTGACAAAACGGCGGCCAAATCCCCAAGCTGCAAACTGACCGGCGCCAGAGGGCCGACTTGCACGCGTCCAGCAACCAGCAAGTCAACGGCTGACTGGAAAGTGAACGGATTGAGCAGAGAGAATTTGATACAGAGCTCACGATGAAAAGCGCTCTGCAAATCCACATTTAGGGTGTCTCCCCTAGCCGCCAGACCGAAGAGAACAACGGCGCCGCCCTTTCTGGCAAGGGCAACAGATATTTCGGCAGCATCGGAGTTTCCGGCACACTCGACCACCACGTCTGCTCCGCCGCCGGTCGCTTCCTCAACCTGCTGAAACAGGTGGTCTTCATCCGGAGACAGCGCCACATCAGCGCCGAGTTGCTTGCCAAGCTGCCGTTTCGAAGCCACCGGTTCGATCAGCGCGACCCGGGCAGCTCCGTCGAGTCTGGCTAATTGCAGCATGAGCAGACCGATAGCGCCGCCGCCGACGATCACAACAGTCTTATTCACATGGATAGCCGCCTGTTGTATGCCGTGCAGGCAGCAGGAGAGCGGCTCGGCAAAGGCTGCCACGCTTGCCGGCGTATCCGCTGGCAGCAGGTAGGCCTGGCTTGTGGGTACAAGGGCGTATTCAGCGAAGCCGCCGTCGTGGGTTACGCCGAGCGCGTGCAGGTTGAGGCAGAGATGAATGGCGCCCTGCCGACAAAACCGGCAGCAGCCACAACTGATGTTAGGATCAACAGCGATGCGGTCGCCAACTTTGAAACCGGCAGCCGAGACGCCGGTTTCAACAACGGTCCCGACATATTCGTGGCCGAGAACAACGGGCGGACGCGCCGGCGCCTTGCCGGCGAAGATATGAATATCCGTGCCACAAACGCCACACGCCTCAACCTGCACGCGCAGCTCGTCTGCACGAATGGGCGGGACGGAGCGGTCCTGCAGGCTCAGGTCGAAGGGTTTGGTGAAAACCGCAGCACGCATGGATAAAGGCTCCTCAAAGAGTTATCCGCGATTTGTAAGCAAAATGAAGGTTTCGGGCTGTTAGCTATTGCTAATG
>CAZVSL010000772.1:0-2625 GCA_964629935.1 uncultured Calditrichaceae bacterium
ATGGGCTACTTTCAAACGTCCCTCACGGGACTAATAAATGGCGGGAAGGGTGCGGTGAGTCCCGAAAGGGACGCGGCGAAAATAGCCCACCGATTTATCGGTGGGAAGCAAGGGACGTGGCGGAAATAGCCCACCGATTCATCGGTGGGAAGAACGACAGGAACGAAGCCCCGTGCTAAAGCACGGAATTAATGGCATGTTCTTTATAACATTGCCCCCGTCCTTCAAGGGCGGGGCGAGAGCGCGCATACAAGCCATGAATAAGCCCTTCAGGGCCTCTTGCCCAGCCCCAACGAGAAACAACGCGAAACATGGCAACGATTGACATCAGGCAATTATCAATTTAAAGTCACAGAGGAACCGAAAACGAACTTGTAATCAAACGCGCTCCGGCGCCCACGGGCCGGACCAAGGAGGTGATTGCAAAGCAGAACCGGGGGACATCATACATAACATGGGATTCTTTTAACCAAACATCAAAGAACGACAAAATTAAGGAGAAACACCAATGGGACAACAACAACTCTTACTCATCGTTCTGAGCACGGTCATCGTGGCCATTGCTATTGCGGTCGGGATCAATATCGTGACAAGCAGTTCTGCGCAAGCTAATCACGATGCCGGTATGCAGGGATTGCTTACTTTGTCTGAACGTGCACGAGCTTGGTACCGTAAACCAGCGGTCGCTGGTGGCGGTGGAAACGATTTCACAGCAATTGCAGAAAATACAACATCTGGTCAGATTGACCCCCTCGGCTGGCCTCTGACGACTGAAGATGGCACCTACTCCGTCAGTGTAGCTGGTACGGCAACGGATATCCAGTTCCAGTTCATCGGTGTTGAGGATCAGGATGGTGATGACACCAATGTCACCATCACTGCGGACGTAGATCGGGACGGTGTTACAACCACAACGACCAACAGATAAAAAGTGGTGGGGTGGGCAAACAAATGCCCGCCCCTTCACCAAGAACGCTACTACAAGAAATTTGATCGGCCAAAACTTCTGCTGACGCCAACCGTTAACAAGTACACTCTTGGGTCAGCTTTATTTTTAGCTTCATCAGGTAATCGTCAGGTAGGTAAACAACTTCATGCCGGAATATCGCTACACGGGCGTCAACGTCGCCGGCAAACCCATCCAGGGCGTCGTCTTCAGCGAGGATGAGAAGACCGTCAGACGGCGGATCAACAAGCTGGTCCGGAGTAAAGGGGTCCGCATTGACGCCATCGACAAAAAAATCACCTTTATCTACAAAGTCCAGAGGGGCCGGGAAAAGCCGGTCTTTGGCGAGCAGAAAGCTTTCTCTGAAGAGGAGCTAAAAGCTGCGCTCACCAAGATGGGCTACCGGGTGTACTACGTCCGCAAAAAGCTGCTGGATTTCAAGCTGGGAGTGCCGACCAAGGACCTCATCCTGTTCATCCGTATCTGCTCCGACCTGCTGCGGGAAAAATTCCCCTACGATGAAATCCTGACCATGGTCGGCGAGGACACGGAGAACAAGCGGCTGCGCGAGACCATCCGCGATATCCAGAAAGACCTGAAAGCCGGCAATGAGGGGCAGACAGTTTACGGCAAGCATGTCGATGTGTTCGGCAAATTCACGGCCCACATGATGTCCGTCGCCTCCACCAGCGGCAACATGGCCGCCATTTATGAAAGCACGGCCAAGTTCCTGGAGCGCGACGAGGAGTTCAAGCGCAACCTGCGCTCCATCCTGTTCATGCCCATCATCGTCACCCTGGCCATGATCCTGGCGGTCGGCTTTTACGTCATGTACATCTTCCCGAAAATGACTTTAATGCTGACCAAGTATGACATCGAGGTGCCGCCCATGACCCAGGCGACCATGAACCTGAGCACGTTTTTGCAGGATTGGTGGTGGCTACTACTGATTCTGCTCGCCATCCCCATCTTGCTTTTTTTGAACTGGATCCGTACGGACCGCGGGCGTTACCTGTTTGACCGCGCCATCATTCGCGTCCCGGTAATCGGGCCGGTGCTGCAAAAAACCAGCATCGAGATTTTTGCGCGGGTGTTTTATTCGCTGTACAGCAGCTCCGGCGAGAACATCACGGCCATCCGCATCGCAGCGGAATCGTGCCGCAACAAGTTCATCGAGCGCCAGATCACGGGCACAGTGCTGCCATCCATGCTCAAAGAAGGCAAAAGCTTTGTCGAGTGCCTGGCGCGCGCCAACTGCTTTACCGTAACCGCCGTACGCCGGCTGCGCTCCGGCGAGGAGTCCGGTACCCTGCGGGAATCGGCGCTGCAATTGGCTAACTACTATGAACAGGAGACCAAGCACAAGACCGCCAAGATCGTGGACTTGATCCAGCTCCTGGTTTCGGTTTTCATCACCATTCTGGTGATCGCCCTGACCCTGGTTTCCTCGGAAATCGGCTTCGTCAGCCCGCCCTCCCCGATGTCGAGGTAGTGGTTAGTGGTTAGTGGTTAGTGGTTAGTGGTTAGTGGTTAGTGGTTAGTGGTTAGTGATTAGTGAAAAGCCTCGGTGTTCAGCCTTTAGGCTGTGGTTTTAAGGTGATTAGTGATTAGTGATTAGTGATTAGTGAAAAGCCTCGGTGTTCAGCCTTTAGGCTGTGGTTTTAAGGCGATTAGTGATT
>CAZVSL010000773.1:0-2610 GCA_964629935.1 uncultured Calditrichaceae bacterium
CAGGCAACGCCAACGCAGTTCAAACAGGAGCTCGAAGTTTGGGACTTCACTATTGCGCAATATAGATACATGTCCAATCTGCGCCGGAAAATACTCAAGGCGGCCGGCGCCTATCGCACAGCCATATTGACCCAGCTCTCAGACCGGGTGCAGGCGCGTCGGCAAATCGTCAGCGCCCTGAATCTCGTCAGTGAGGTCCTCAGCGCATCGATGGGCTTGCGTAATCAATATCGTGCGCTCTGGCTGCACGAGAACAAGACCTACTGGCTCGATCGCAACCTCGAGCAGTATGATGGCCGGATTATCAAATTGAATCACATGCAGGATTTACTATTCGATGCTTTGGACGATTTCGATAAAGGGCACGTCTTGCCGCCTCCTAACGCCGTTCGCCTCGACATTTCAGAGGCGAGCGGCCAATATTTTCAGTACTGGCTGGTGGTGGGACCATTCCCAAATCCGGACCGCAAGAGCTATGACACAGACTTTCTGGTCGACATCGGTGGCGAGTCGAAAGCGCGCGGCAAAGTCGCCGGTCAGTTTCAGGGCCCGGACGGCGAGACTTATCGCTGGCAGAAAGTTTCGTTTCCAACTTTCGCCGAGTGCGATTTAACCGATGTGTTTGAACAGGACGAGCTTGTCATCGCCTATGCTTATGCCCGTATTCGCAGCCCAAAAGCGCAGAAAGTTCGCGCCACCTTTGGCAGCAATGACGGCATCAAGCTTTTTCTAAACGGCGAGCTGCTCTTTGAATACCATGATAAACGCAATCTCATGCCTGACGAAAATGAGGTCTGGCTGCCTCTTGTGGAGGGGAATAATCATCTCATGCTCAAGATCGATCAGGGAAGAGGCGGCTGGGGATTTTCATTCCGTCTGCCAGACAACGCTATAAGAAATCATAAATATAAGTACACGATTATCAAATAACGAAGTGGCAAGGAGGATTTGAGACGTGTTTAAAAGAACAAGGATCACACAAACATGGCAGAAGATGGCAGTACTGCTGCTGTGCTCAGCGAGCGCACTGATGTCTTCGCGTCCGATCTTGGCTCAGGAGATCACGGAAGCGGACGTACTCACAGCCATCAACGACGGCGCAACCTATGCAGCCAATGTCTTGCTGGATGAAAACGGTCGCTCGCGCTGTGATTACAACATGCTCGAGGGAAAATGGTATCCGTACGAGCCGGCATGGCACACCGGTCAGGTCATCTATGCTCTGGTGCGGGCGTACGAAGTTACGAAAGAAGAAAGCTATCTCACAGCAGCCAAACGCGCCGGCGACTGGTGGGTAAGCCTGCAAATAAAGGACGATCCCAAACTCGAAGGCATGGTCTATGCCGCCCACGGCGATTACGTGGCGGATCATCTGATTTATTCCACCGTCACGGATGGCAGCGCCGGCTTGTTCCGTTTGTACGAAGTCACCGGCGACAAACGCTATGCGGAAGCGCCGACGCAAGCTGGTTACTGGATGCTGGAGCACATGTGGATGCCGGAACACGGCATGTTCTATGATATCGTCGACCCGAAGACAGGCGAGGTGGTGAAAGACCGCACGCCGTTTTTTCCGGACCTGGAGGACCCGCCGCTCAACCGCATTGCGCGGCCAAACAACGAAGGCTCGATCCACAAGGATATGTATGAATACACCGGCGATGAGCGCAACAAAGAAGTCTTCAGGAAACTGTGCGACAGCCTGGTGGAAAAGCAGGGCCCGGAAGGATTGTGGATGGACTACATGCCGAACAGCAAGCAGGATGGCTATTTCCATCCGCGCTTCAACTTGTGGTATGCTGAGTCGCTCATCGAGGGCTATGAGCTGTTCGGCGACAAGCGCTATCTCGATGCTGCCAGGAAGACCGCCTCGTTCTACACAAAGTTTCAGAAGAAAGAAGGCACGTTTTACTACCGCAATTATCTTGATGGTCATGCAAACAAGAATTCCGTGTCTGGATCAACTGTTGCATTTGCCGGTATCGTCTGGCTGCGTTTGCTGCAACACGGTGTCGGCGACGAATTCGAGGAGAATATCGGGAAGTCGCTCTCCTGGGTCATGAAGAACCGCTACGCGCCTGACCATCCTGATCCGAATCTGGCCGGCGGCTTCTTTGAAATCCGCACCCGTAACAAGAAAGGCAAGCTGTGGATAACCATCCGCGACATCGCGACCTCGTTCGGGCTGCGGTTTCTGGCGGATTATCATGACTACAAGTTCGGAGGGAGCTGATTTTCTGGGATCGTCCAAATCCGGAGTGCAATACCTCAGAATTGCATTGCAAATCCGGAGTGCAATACTTCAGTATTGCATTGCAAGTCCGGGAGTGCAATACTTCAGTATTGCATTGCAAGCCGGAGTGCAATACTTCAGTATTGCGCTGGTTTTGCTTTGACAGTCCTAACAGATCGTGTGTCCTGTGCGGCTGGCGCCACGCGCGAGCATTGCTGTTTCTCGCACAAAGCGCCGCCGCGTGCGTTACAAGGCGACACGTCATAATGAGAGCAAATCCGGGAGTGCAATACTTCAGTATTGCTTTGCAAGTCCGGAGTGCAATACTTCAGTATTGCGCTGGTTTTGCTTTGGAGTTTTTCCGATGTTCATAAAAT
>CAZVSL010000774.1:0-2600 GCA_964629935.1 uncultured Calditrichaceae bacterium
TGCGGTATTCATCAAGATATTTCATGGCGAGCCCTCTCTTTTATCTTGCCCTTCATCCAGCGGCATGCCAAAAATGTCAGTTCCTTCCTCGGCTGCAGCTTCTACCAACTCAGCCCAGACCTCGTATGTTTTTTGGGCCTCCTCTTCATCCACGATACTTATGGCGAAACCGGCATGCACGATGGCATATTCGCCGATTTTGATTTCAGGCACATACTCCAGACAGGCTGTATTGACCGTGCCGGCATAATCGATTCGGCCCATCTTGAGGCCGTTCTCATCATAGATTTCCAGGACTTTACCGGGGATGGCTAAGCACATTGTGCACGTCTCCTTAACAGTTCAAACTTTTTAGTTTTTCAGCGGCGATGACAATTTGGCCTAACGCCAGTCCGCCGTCGTTGCTTGGCACCTGTTTGTGCGTAAGTACCGTGAAACCATGCTGTTGTAGTCGATCGCAGAGATAGGTAAGAAAATGAGCATTCTGAAATACGCCGCCGCTCAGCGCCACTCTTGCTATTCCGGCACGTTTTCTGGCAGCGACTGCGGCTGTTAGAAACATCTCTGCCAGCGTGCGATGAAACCGTGCGGCAATACGTCCGACCATCGTGCCAGCGCAAATATCTTCCATAATTGAGCGGATAAGTCCGGTCAAGTCGATGGCGCCGCAAACATCAGAACCTGGAATTGCCTGCTGGTACGGCTCGGTCTCGTGCTCATCGATGCAAGTTTCCAACTCGATGGCTGCTTGCGCTTCGTAGTTGACTTCTTCTCTAATATCGAGCATTGCAGCGACGGCATCAAACAAACGGCCACAGCTTGAAGTTAGTGGCGAGTTGATACCGTTCGAGATCATCTGTTGCAAAAGCGAAATCTCCTGCTCTGTTCTGCGCTGCAGGAAAGGCAGCCGTAAATTGAATACCTCGTCACCGAACACTTCATACAAATAGCTCAATGCCATACGCCAGGGTTGGCGGATAGCGGCAGCTCCCCCTGGCAGGGCCACCGGCGTAAGCCAGGCAAAGCGTTCAAAGTCCTGCGTGTCTCCGAGCAAGACTTCACCACCCCAAATTGTGCCGTCGGCGCCATAGCCGGTGCCGTCTAAAATGATTCCGATGGTGCGATCTTCAACCTGATTTTCCGCCATGACGGAAGCGAGATGGGCGTGATGATGCTGCACGCCGACTCTTAACAGACCGTCCTGCTCCATGGCCCATTTTGTCGAGAGATACTCTGGATGCAGATCATAGGCGATGGCTTCCGGGGTGATTTCCAATATATTTTGCAGATGCGTAATGCTCTCTTCAAAAAAAGCCAGTGCTGCCGGATTATCGAGGTCGCCTATGTGCTGACTTAAAAATACCGCCTTATCCCGCGACAAAGCGATGGTGTTCTTGAGTTCGCCGCCAGTAGCAAGAATGCGTTTTTGTGTCGGCGTCTTTAAGAACACCGGCCGCGGGACATAGCCGCGCGAACGTCGCAGCAACCGTGACTGACCGGCGCTAACGCGCACGATAGCGTCATCGCAGCGCTGCAAGATGTCACGATCATGCAGCAGAACGAAGTCAGCTAGAGTTGCCAGTCGTTCCAAAGCCTCCTCGTTGCCGATGGCGATGGGCTCTTCGCTGAAGTTGCCGCTGGTCATGACTAGTGCTTCAAGATTATCTTTGAGCAGCAAATAATGCAGCGGTGTGTAGGGTAGCATGAATCCTAAATTTCGATGCCCTGGCGCCACAAAAGGAGCAATTGCTTGCTGCGCATGTGCACGCAGCAAAACGATAGGTCGTGCAGGACTCTGCAAAAGAGCGTTTTCTGAATTTGACACGAGGCAAAAATTACGAACGCTTGTCACATCCGGCGCCATGAGTGCGAACGGCTTTTCGGCGCGTCCTTTTCGTCGACGCAGCTCGCGTACGGCGGTTTCATTGCACGCGTCCACAGCCAGGTGAAATCCGCCCAGACCTTTAATGGCAAGGATTTTGCCCTGGCGCAGCAACTTCGTTACATCATTGATAGCATCATCAGTAGCAACTTCTCGCCCCTTATGATCATGAAGACGCAATCGCGGGCCGCATATTGGACAGGCATTGGGCTGTGCGTGAAAACGCCTGTCTGCAGGATCATGATATTCCCGCTCACACGCTTCGCACATTACAAAACTGGCCATAGACGTAAATGGGCGATCATAAGGAATACTGTGCACGATGGTATAGCGCGGACCGCAATTCGTACAGTTGATAAAGGGATAACGATATCGCCGGTCTGACGGCTCGAAAAGTTCTCGCAGACAATCATCACAAACCGTGATATCGGGAGGAATCAGTGTGTTCGGTGAGACGTCCCGTTCGCTGATCTGGATTGTAAACGTGCGTTCACCCAGGAACGGTATGAACTCGATATCCCACTCTACGATTTGGGCCAAAGGCGGTATTTCCTGGTGCAGGCGCTGTCGGAATTGCTCCAGGCTATCACAGGCGCCTTCGACTTCAATTAGAACCCCGCGACCGTTGTTGCGAACGAATCCGCCCAGCTTGCATTCCTGCGCTAATCTGTATACGAAGGGCCGGAAGCCCACGCCTTGCACGATACCATTCACGCGA
>CAZVSL010000775.1:0-2588 GCA_964629935.1 uncultured Calditrichaceae bacterium
GTGAGCGTCTTGCCGGAAGGGATGGTGAGATTCTCGGTCAAAGTCACTTCGCCGGCGAGGGCGCCGCCGTAGTTTTCCAGGGTGTATTTGAGGGCGGCGTAGGCGTTCACTCGACCGAAGCCGTATTCCGGTGTGTAGTCTTCGCCGCCCATTCCGGACACTTTTTCGGCAGTGTCTCGGATAATACCTCTTACTTCTGTTGAGCTTAGTGCAGGATTCACAGACAGAATCAGAGCAACAATACCAGTGACATGTGGCGCAGAAGCCGAAGTTCCTCCAAATAGATTGGAGTCACCACTGTTGTCGGTTGTCCAAATTATGCTGGGTCCACCGGGAGCGACACAGTCCAAGATCGGAAAAGGATCGCCTCCGATTTGACTGTCCGGCCAGTGCGAGTCATCCTCCACTGTGGCGCCGACTGAAATCGTACTGGGGTATGCGGCCGGAAAGCTGATTTCGAGATCGTCTCCGCCGTTTCCTGCGCTACAAACAACAGGGACGTTTTCTGTTGCCGCCCGATTTATAGCATCTTGCAGAACCGTCTCAGGATCTTCCACGATAGCACTGATATTAATCACATCCGCTTCTTCATCAAGTGCATAATCGATGGCGTTGGCCAGGTCTCCTGCAAGAAGTTGAATAGTGGGATGCGTATCCTGCAAGTTCATAAGCTTGCAACCGATCTCATCATCCCATCCCCCAGCTATTCCTGCTACATCTATTGTGTTATGTGTCCTCGCTCCTATGATTCCAGCCACTGCAGTACCGTGAAAGTTTGAAGCGGGCAGGTTATCGTCATTAAAAAAGTCCCAACCAATCAAATCATCTACGAATCCATTGTTATCATTGTCTGTCCCATCCAGATCGCCTCCATAGGGAACCGTTGAGAAGTCTGGCAAGCCGTTTCCATTTATGTCCTCTTCAGGGTTTACCCAAATAGTACCATCTAAGTCAGGATGGTCCCATTGTATCCCCTCGTCGGCTACGGCTACTACCACATCACCATTTCCTCTTGTAAGGTTCCACGCCGCCGGCATGTTCAACTTGTCTTCATGCAGATTCCATTGATCAGAATATTTGTCATCATTTGGTTCACCTGTTGAGACGCCATAGACATCAAATTCGATTCTGTCGAACAGGTTGGTCGTTTCCAATCGTATCCCTATATCGAAAGGATCACGTCCTTTCTCCACAGCCAGGATGTAGAACCCATCCAGAAAGCGACGACTTAATATATGGACGCCGGCGACCTCAAATTCATCAAAGTTAAACGATTCCATATTAGAGCGATCCTTTAAACGCACAATAATCCTTTTGGGCGCGATTTCCGATGTTATCTTCCCATTATGCTTGGAATACCATTTGTCTTCATGAAATACATAGGTTTTATTCATCAACCTAAATTCCTGAGCATACGATGAGGATATGATTCCCCAACCAGAAAAAGGATCACGAAAAGAGCAATGTTGCTCTGTCTTATTCTAACCATCGCTTCACCTCCGATTCTTAAATATTCTTTGTTTGATCGATTTTAGCACACAAATGGTCGAGACTTTCAAAACGATGTAACTTGATGACATAGAGAGTACGCGTGTCAGAAGTGGAACGCATAAACCTCGCCTTGGGACAAAGTAATATCATAGGTAGCAACGTAGTAGATTCGGCTTTTCCAGTCTAATTCGATAGCTCGCATGGATAAACCATCAGGTGTTTGATTTGTTTGAATCCAAGTTTGGCCAGCGTCAAGTGTCTGATGGATGTTTTCCCTGCCAAGGACTATCAGTTCATTGACGTTCGACGGATTAATGGAAATGTCGCGGAGAAAGCGCTCCAAAGTATCAGATTTCATCCAGGTGGCGCCATTATCGTTTGTTTTCAACACTTGCCTGGTAAGAACACTGTACTTGACGCCGGCATTTGTGGGATCAAAGACGAGTTCATGTGCGAATTCAAACAGAATCGTGTCCGGAGCCAAGACGATTGTCTCCGTCCATGTCTGGCCGCCATCAAGGGACCGGTCCAGGATGGGCATCGGAAAGGACGTACCGCCGCCAGCCCAGATCTCATTTTCCCGAAGCGGGTTGATGCCGAGGGTGCTAAAACGTCCGGGCTTCTCGTAGAGAAGGGACCAGGATTTGCCAAAGTCTTCACTGATATAGACGGCATATTTTCGACTGCCACCGGCCAGCAACGTTTGCGAATTATGAGGCGATTTGTGCAGTCTGACAACAGTGGCTGTGCTGGCAAAACCTTCTTCGGTCACCATGCCGCTGTCAGAACGAACCCAAGTTTTGCCGCCATCCTCCGAACGTAGAATACCTGGCGGCCACGGCTTGCCACTGTTCTTCGACCAAATCCCAACTATTAATGTGTCGCCACTGGTAACAATATCCATGACTCCGGCCTCGAAAACGTCGAGGACATCCAGCGTATCCAAACCAAGAAACTCCCACTCATCGCCAGCGTTCGCGGGATGCTTAATACGATAGAGTCCATCTTTGCCAGCGCAAGCATACAGCCAGCCATCTGAGAGCACCAGTCGATTTACACGTATATTGTTCAATCCCAGGGGAATCCAACCTTCCGGT
>CAZVSL010000776.1:0-2585 GCA_964629935.1 uncultured Calditrichaceae bacterium
ACTGAGAAAGGCAGCGCCCCCAGCGATTGTGTGACATCCAAAATCAGGATGGCGCCAACCCGTCTGCATTTTTCCGCTATTTCCGGCAGGTGCAACAACGTACCATCTGTCCAGTGCACGTTGGGCACGGTGACCACCTTGGTCCTCGCATCCATACATCTGAGCACGGCCTGCGTCCAATCCTCACCAGAAAGCCGGTTCACTGTCACGAGCTCTGCACGCCTGAGTTTGGCGACTTCATGCCAGGTATAGAAGTTCGACGGGAATTGCTCGTGCAGCAGCACAATGCGGTCGCACGCCGTGATCTCGATGTTGCGAGCCGCGATAGCGATTCCATAACTGACCGATGGCAAGATGGCGACATCAGAGGGCGAGGCGCCTACCAGACGGGCAAAAAAGCTGCGGGCCTGCTCGGACTCAGCAAAAAAATCATCCGGCCCGATTTCCCAGGGCCGGCCTTTGCGGTCGATGCCCCGGTAGCCGGCCTCGCGTACCGCGCGCAACAGCGGGCTCAGGTAAGCGCAATTGAAATAGGCGATCTCATCCGGAATCTCAAACAAGCGGCGCTGGCATGGAATCATATCGGTATCAGTCCCGGTAATTGGTGAACTGCAGGGGGATGCTTATATCGGCTTCTTTTAACATGGCGATCACTTCTTGCAGATCGTCCCGCTTTTTGCCGGTCACGCGTACCTGGTCGCCCTGAATGGCGGGTTGCACCTTGAGTTTTGCATCTTTGATCATCTTGACGATCTTCTTGGCGATGTCCCCCTCTACACCCTGCTGAATCGCGATCCTTTGCCGCGCGCCCCTGCCGGACTCTTCCGGTTTGTCCGCCTTGAGCGCCTTGAGCGGAACCTTGCGCTTGCTCATTTTTGAATACAGGACATCCTGCATCTGTTTGAGCTGAAATTCGCTGTCGCCGTGCAGGGTGATTTCAGATTCATTATGCTCGAAGCGGGCGTCACTGCCTTTAAAGTCGAAACGCGTAGATACTTCGCGGTTTGCCTGGTCTACCGCGTTCGTCACTTCATGCATGTTTACTTGCGATACGATATCAAAAGATGGCATGATAATCTCTCCCTTTCAAATATGATTGGCTCCCCGGGATCGTGAAGCCGCATCCCGGGTGCAGGATAAAATCAATGCAAGGAACCCTGTAGGGTTTCCATAAACGAATTCGCCACCATACATCTTAGCGCAAATGCTCTGGCAAACCTTAAATCCACTCCTGATGTTCCACCGTCATGTCCGTGATGACATCACCGGTGTGCCTGGTGGCTTTTGGCTCGAACAGCAAGAGATGGGTTTCCTGCTCAGATTCGGGCAGATGTTCAACGCCCCTGGGCACAATGAAGAATTCGCCCTCCTGCAGGTGTATCGTCCGGTCGCGCAGATGCAACGTCAACGCGCCCCTGATCACCAGAAACAATTCATCTTCGTTATCATGCATATGCCAAACCATCCTGCCTTTCACCTTGGCAAGCTTGACAAACTGACCGTTGAGCTCGCCAACGATTTTTGGCGTCCAATGCTCGCTGAACATCGAAAACTTCTGATTTAAATTGACCTTATGCATCAGATTCTCGCCTGATATGTGTAAAGTTGATAATACCGTCCCTCTTTTGCGATGAGTTCATCGTGCGTCCCGCGCTCCGCAATCTCGCCGTTTTCGATCACCAGGATCTGGTCAGCCTTGCGAATGGTGCTGAGACGGTGCGCGATGACCAGCGTGGTCCGGCCCTGCATAAGCTGCGCCAGACTCTCCTGAATGTAAAGCTCGCTTTCTGTGTCCAGATTGGAGGTGGCTTCATCCAGTATCAAAATTTTCGGATCTGCGAGAATGGCGCGCGCAATGGTAACACGCTGTCGCTGGCCGCCCGAGAGCTTGACGCCGCGCTCGCCGATGAGCGTATCAAGGCCCTGATCCAGACGGTCGGCAAACTCCTTGACGTGCGCCGCTTCCACTGCTGCCAGCAGCTCGGCTTCGCTGGCTTCCGGTCTGGCAAAGAGAATATTCTCACGAATGGTGCCCTCGAACAAAAAATCATCCTGCAGCACAACGCCCAGCCTGGAGCGATAAGAGTCGAGCGTCACCTTCGATAGGTCCTGGCCGTCGATCTGTACCGTGCCCTGCACGGGCGTCAGAAAAGATGCGGCCAATCCGGCAATAGTGGTCTTGCCCGAACCAGAGCTGCCGACCAGAGCCGTCATCGTGCCGGCTGGCACCTCAAAGCTGATATTCTTCAGAACGGTGTTGCCGGGCTCGTAAGCGAAGGTCACGTCATGGAACGCCAGATTGCCCCGGACGCCATCCAGAGGCACGGTGCGTAGTGGATCCTCATGCTCCTGATCTTTGCTGAGAATTTCTTCCATGCGGTCAAGGCCGGCGAAGGCCTCCGTAATCTGGCTGCCAATGTTGCTCATCTGCACGATGGGTGCAATCAAGAATCCCAGATAAAGTGTAAAGGCAAAGAAATCACCGATGGTCATCTTCTCCTGCAGAATCATGCTGCCGCCGAGCCCCATGATGCCAACGCTCGCCAATCCCAAAAGCAATGTGGCGGAGCTGGTAACCAGGCTGG
>CAZVSL010000777.1:0-2576 GCA_964629935.1 uncultured Calditrichaceae bacterium
GAGGTTTCGATGCAGCCGCCCTGGTCGATGGAGATATCCATGACGACTGCGCCTTTCTTCATTTCGCGGATCATGTCATGGGTGACCAGGCGCGGCGGTTTTTCGCCGCGAATGAACACGGCGCCGATGAAGACGTCTGCAAACCGGATGGCCTTTTCGATGTTATAAGGCGTAGCCAGCTCTGTGACGACACGTTTTCCCGTCATATCGTGCACCATGCGCAAACGGTAGATGTCGCGGTCCAGCATGATAACCTGAGCGCCCAGCCCCAAAAATGCCTTCATGGCGCAGGTTCCGATATGACCTGCGCCGAGAATGACCACAGATGCAGCCGGGATGCCAGGCTGAGCGCTCAGGAGAACCCCTCTTCCTCCATTCTGCAGTTCGAGAAAATGGCCGGCGATTTGAGGCAGCATGGCGCCGGCAATGCCTCCCATGGCATCCAGAACAGAATGTTGATGCGCCTGTGCTTTCATTAGTTCATAGCCAAAAGCTGTGATGTTTTTCTCCTGCAGTTTGTACAGGTTGCGGGCCGAACGCATACCAAGATGCAACATGGACACCAGCGTCTGACCGTCAACCATCATGTTGACTTCGGCTTCTGTGGGAGGTTCTACTTTACCGACGATGTCGGAACGACCGAAGATCTCGTCGTGTGAGTACAGGAGCTGGCCGCCGACATTTTCGTAGTCATCATCGGAAAAACCGCTGCTGATACCACACTTGGTTTCGATGTATACGGTATGGTTTTCCTTATTGAGCTCATAAACACCCGCGGGGGTGATAGCGACTCGGTTTTCTTCAACCGAGGTTTCTCTGGGTATGCCGATATTCATAGCACTTCTCCGGCTATACATGCGGCCACGTGTTGCGCTTTGGTGCGCGTTGAAGGAAGGTTCAGCAGTCGAAAGGTGGCCTTAGAGAAGAGGCGGCGATAGGCAATCGTCTCTGATATCGCGTATCCGGAACCGAAGGAGCCGGCCTCTATGGTCTGTGTTTGTTACAGTCACAACAAATTTCGTGCCCGCATGAATGCAAGGTCTGTTTCATCGATTTTCCCGCTCATTACAGGCTTCTTATTCTCAATTGTAAGAATGAGACCAGTATAACACTCCCACTTTTGGATGGCTCTCAGTTTCAGAGCAAGCAACACTGGCGATGGTGGGTGGCCAGCGTTGCTTGCTCACATTGCTCAACAGATTATTTGATGCCAGCGATTTTTTCCAGCATATCAGTGGTTAGAGATTTCGGCCTCTCCAGAGCCTGGCCAACGGCACGGTCCCAGATGAGATTGCTCAGAACTCCAAGAGCCCGGCCGACGCCAAACATGACCGTGTAGAAGTCATATTCCTTGACGCCGTAATGCCACTGAATGACCCCGGAATGTGCATCGACATTGGGCCAGGGATTCTTGGCTTTGCCCTGTTCCTGCAATATCGGTGGCACGACTTCATACAGCATGCTCACGAATTTGAAGATTTCGTCGTCCGGCATGTGTTTGAGGGCAAAGTCACGCTGAGCCGTGTAACGCGGATCGGTCTTGCGCAGCACGGCATGCCCGTATCCTGGAATAACCTGACCGGAGTTAAGCGAATCCCAGACAAATTTCTTCAATTGCTTCTTGCTCGGCAGTTTGCCGCCCATTTCTTCCATCACGCCGTGGATCCATCTGAGCACTTCCTGGCAGGCCAGTCCGTGCAATGGGCCAGCAAGACCGTTGAGGCCGGCAGAGAAAGCGTAATAGCAATCAGACAGGGCTGAGCCCACCAGATGAGTAATATGGGCGCTGACGTTGCCGCTTTCGTGGTCGCTGTGCAAAATGAAGTAAAGCCGCGAGATTTCATCATACGGATGTGCAATGCCCATCATGTGTGCGAAATTAGCGCCAAAATCGAGACGAGAGTTTGGCGGGATGATCTTGTTGTCTTTGTACTTCATACGGTAGATGCGTGCCGCGACCTCCGGCAGCTTGGCCAGCAGATTCATCACATCTTCGTACATCGGTTCCCAGTAATCTTCCTTGGTCATGCCTGCGTTGTATTGTCTGACAAACAACGATTCACGCTGCATGGCCAGAATGGCTTCCGAAAACATGCTCATGGGATGGGCATCCCGTGGCATACTCTCGAGCAGGTTGAAGACATAATCCGGTACGACCGAACGGTTGCGAAACTCCTGCACCACTTCCTGAACTTCATCACCGGTGGGCATGTCGCCTGTCATGAGCAGATAGAGATGCCCCTCAACATAGGGCATTTCTGCTCCCGACGGTTTGGGTAGTTCTTTCAAACATTCCGGAATGGTGAATCCCCGGAAGCGAATACCTTCTTCGGGGTCGAGATAGGAAATATCGGTCGAGAGAGATTTTAGCCCGCGCATGCCACCGTACATTTGACGGATGGTGACCTTATCCACTTCCACGTCACCGTGTTCTTTCACCAGTGTTGTGATCCGTTCCCGATATTGCGGTATTCTCTCAGCGAGTTTTTGTTTGAGTCGTGACATGTTGGTATCCTCCTTTGGCTGTTTTGTTTTCTGCAGGGCTGCCTTGTTATTGGTCGCCCGCAAGCATCCCG
>CAZVSL010000778.1:0-651 GCA_964629935.1 uncultured Calditrichaceae bacterium
AGTAAAAAAAGCGAAGACTTTTCGAAGTTCACCAAGTTATTTTCACACCCCCTAAAGGCTGAACACCCAAGGTATTAACCTTCCGTTGCATGAATAATCCAGGCTAGCCCAGCATTTGATCGCTGAGCTTCTGCACCGTGGCCGTGTGCTGCATCAAATCACCGTAGAGTCTTTCCGCATCATCGCCATAGTCCAGCCGTCGGGCCAGAAATTTGAATGCGTCTGAATCGGGCGTCGGCACCGCAAGATCTTTTGCATTGCCGCGGACCATGCGCAGCGCTTCGATGAGCCGGCGCAGAAACAGATGCGCCATGCGCAAGCTGGCGTACTCTTCGCCGGAGAGCACGCCAAGCCGGTTCAACGCCTCCATGGCTTCGATGGTGTTGGTGCGCCGCACTTCAAAATGGCGTTTGCCGCTGATGATCTGCAAGCCCTGCACCAGATACTCCAGGTCTACCAGACCGCCCGGACTGAACTTGGCGTTGATGGTCCCGCCGGCCACCAATTGCTGCACCTGACGCTGTCTCATGGCGCGCAGAGAGGAGACAACGAAGGGCTTGTCCACATAGATGAGCGCATCGCGCATCGTCGTAACCAGAGCAGAAAAATCATCGTCGCCGGCCAGCGGCCTGAGCTTTACCAGCGCCTGGC
>CAZVSL010000778.1:661-2573 GCA_964629935.1 uncultured Calditrichaceae bacterium
GCCATCTTTGCCGTAGTATTTTTGCAGCAAGTTAAACGGCACGGCCAGGCTGCCGGCCTTGCCATAGGGCCGCATACGTAAATCGATCTCAAAGATGCCTTCATGCCGGGACTTCACGCTTTTGCGGATTTTGTTCACCAATTTCACCGCAAATTCATTGTTGCTGATCTGCTCGGCGCCGTCGGTATGGCCTTCACCTTCGTAGATAAAAATCAACTCTATATCAGAGGCAAATCCTATTTCGCGGCCGCCGAGCTTGCCCAGAGCGCAGACGCTCAGGCCACACGGCTCGCCGGACGGCAGGCGCGGCTGCCCGTATTGCGCTTCGAGCTGACTCCGGCAGAGCTCGTAGACCGTTTGAACCACGACATCTGCCAGATCAGAGAGCTCGCGCGAGAACAGCGGCAGATCCGGATTCACGTTCATGATATAGCGCATGTCGATGCGAAACATCTCGCGGTCTTTAAACGAATTGATGGCGTCAACTTTATCTTGCCAGTTCTCTGACGAATTCAGTTGCTGCTCCAGCTCGTGCTGTAATAGCGCCTGCGGTTTGGGGTAGGCAAGTTGCGTGAAATCCGTAACCAGCGGAAACAGATTGGCGTGCTGCATACGCAAAAAGTCGTTCCACAGAAACTCACTGACACCGAGAAGCCGGGACAGGGTTTCGAGCACATCCGGGCGTTCCAGAGACGCAAGTTGATTGGCCCAGTCTGTCTGCGAGAACAAATTCCCGATCAAGGCGCGAAAATTGAGCATAGCGGATTGTGGATTGGGCGAATGGGGCAGCAAATGGGTGAAGTGCTTAACCAGGGCCGTGGCCAGCCGCAACTGGTACTGTCTGTGCGGATCTGTGATTTTTCTGCCCTGAACGTCGGTCACAAACAGGGTATCGTGCACGCGGTTGCCAAGGGAATGGATGCGAACGCTTGCGATGTAAATGCCGTTGAGCGACAGGGCATTGGTAAATTCATACAAAAAGCCAGTGGTGTCGGGCGCGTCGATTCGCAGAACGGTATAGTCCTGCGACGAGGTGTTGTCGACGGCAATTTCAACCGGCAGCAGTGTTTTCTCCCGGTGTGCAAGTCTGCTCATCACTTCAGCCACACGTTTGGCAAGCTCGCCCTGCACTTCATTTTGTTTTTTCTCGCGCAGCGCCTTCACAAAAGCGGAGAGATGCTCGCGGTAGCGCTGCCAATCTTCCTCGCCAAAATGGTCAGCCATGGAACGCACTGTAAAAACATCCACGATCTTGCGGCGCGGGTCATGTCTGTCCATGCCAGGGCGCCAACGCCGGCGATAGGGCCGGACGCGGTTGCGGGCTTCCGGCCCGTCGGCGCCGTTAGGCTCGTATGTGAAAATCGACCCTTCCATAATATCCACGCCAAATTCAAAAAGCAGACCGCAAATGACAGAAAGCTCGCCCAGTGCATCAAATGCGACGATGGTGACGCGCCAGTCTTTATCAG
Organism: uncultured Calditrichaceae bacterium; assembly: GCA_964629935.1. Classification (GTDB taxonomy): domain Bacteria; phylum Zhuqueibacterota; class Zhuqueibacteria; order Oceanimicrobiales; family Oceanimicrobiaceae; genus CAZVSL01. Next base: position 2,131 of record CAZVSL010000778.1, read on the forward strand.
AAAGCGGCTGTGCATGTAGTTTGACCGGTGACTCGGGCGTCAGCGATTCTGCCATCTCGGTGTGCATCTTGATTTCTGCATCCGTGAATATAGATGCATAGGTTGCACCCATGCGCGCCAGATGCCGGCTGCTCATCCTGGCCTGAGCCGACTGACTATCAAAAGCGGGCAAGAACGCTTTACGCTCGGCGGGCGAGCTGAAATAGGCATCAAACACACTTCGGATAGCATCACGATGCTGATGGTAGCGCTCTACCATTTTCTCGCCAATACTCTTGCCCTGAAAACCCAGGCGCTTGGCCAGAAAGGTCAATTCCTGCGGATCTTCCGGCATCTGATGTGTTTGGCGGTAATGCATGACCTGCAAGTGATGCTCGATGGTGCGCAAGAATACGTAGCCCTCCGACAGAATGCGATACTCCTGTTTGGAGAGTATCCCGGAA
>CAZVSL010000779.1:0-2572 GCA_964629935.1 uncultured Calditrichaceae bacterium
TCACACGGATCGCGCGGATCAACGCTGATCTTGTTTCGTGATTAGTGATTGGTGACTGCCAACTGCTCACTGCTCACTGCCACTGCCAACTGCCACTGCCACTGCCAACTGCCACTGCCAACTGCCAACTGCCAACTGCCAACTGCCACTGCCACTGCCACTGCCAACTGGCCCCTGCATGATTCCAAAAGGACACGGATCACACGGATCGCGCGGATCAGCACTGATCTCAGCGGATTCCTTTATTCGCAAACGCGACTACACCGCATTAAACCATCCACAATTTCCCTTGACTTACAGATAACGCCGTGTTATCTTTGCCCATTCTCTCTCATTGACGTGCATCTCGCAAATATTTTTGCAGTTGTGTCAGGCGGAGGTTCTGTGTGCCGACTGCTTGCTGCATCTGAGACCACAGACTCCCACGGGATACCTGTTCACAAACAAATAGGTTGGTAGTAGCAGTCTTCCTGACACTTTAACACTTAAACACTAGCTAAGCTAGAACACTTTACTTCTAATCCACTATCTTTCTCACCACACTTAAGGAGGTGTATTATGCCTTCCAGAAATCAATCTATGATCCGGCGGGATATTAACCGCCTCAAGAGCACTGTTGAACGCCACCAGCAGCGCTACAAGGCTCTGGCTGCGATCTACACTGCGATCTCGTCAGCCGCCGAAACGGTCAACCGAACCTGGCAAGATTTTCAGGCGCGGGCGATTACCGGCGACAAGGAGCGCCAGGAGCGCGACCAGGCCATCGAGATGTTGCTGGCGTGGATACAACGGTGGCGACCGGTGATGCTGTTGCTCATCCCCGGCGCCGAGAGCAACATCGGCAAGCTGCCGCCGAGCGCTGCCACACCGGATGATGCGATTCGCGTGGCTGAAGATATGGTCGAGTTCATCAAGACCAACCCGGGTGCGGATTCATTCCGTGACGAAGCCCTGGAGGTCCTGGGCGAAAAAATCGAAGCGGCGCGCAAGGAAACCGCCGAAGCCACTGCGGCGCTGCCGGCTGAAGCTGCAGCACGCCAGGCCTACAGCGAAGCATGTGTCGCCGCCAACACCATCCTGATTCGGGGCACGGAAGTGGTACGCGCCCTGTTTGGCCGGACCTCGCCGGAATATAAACAGTTCATCGCGCGCAGCAGCGCCAGTGAGGAACAGGAAGTAGAACAAGAGTCCTTGCTCGGCGAAGAATAACGCTTCGGCCAGATTCGGGCTTACACAAGTCCACCGGGAAAGGACACGAAGTTATTTTTTCTCCCCCCACCTCGTGTCCTTCCGGTGGGATTGTTTAAAAAGCGGGCCTGAGGCCGGCACTAAAAACATATTTGCTCCACGTTCTGAGCATGACAAGGTTTGTAGTGCGCGCGTAAGCGCGTTTTTGTCTGAATCCTACGGCTATCCGCCTGCAGGCAACTGTATTTCCAGGTGCGGCGAAGCCCGGTTAAGGCCCCGGCCTTCGATGTCCAAGAAGAAGCTGTCGCTTTTCCGGAAGACCGCTTCCTTTTCAAGTCGATGCCTTGCCTGCTCAGGCATGAGCCTGCCTTTTTCAGGAAGGACCCGACCTTTTTCGGGAAGGACCCACTCCGGTTGCGGTCGATGGTGAATTTGGTTGGGAAGAACCCAATCACTTTCAGGTCGATGCCGATACTTTGTGGGAAGATGGCGATATTTTTCAGGAAGGACCCGATCCTCTCCCGGTCGATGGTGATCTTTTTTAGGAAGCACCCGAACTTTTCAGGTCGAAGGTGACTTTTTCCAGGAAGACAGCGTTATGTGATGGAAGCAACTTCCGCCGCTCGGTCGATGCCGAACTTCTCCGGGAGATGGCGATATTTTTGCGGAATGGCCCGAAACTACTTCTCATGGTTTGCTACACTTTTAGGCCTCCAATCTAAGATCATCCTGATGGATATTGCTTGACGACCTTATCATCTCTAAACTTTGTGCCCATCAGTATCAATCCGTTGCTCTATAACAATTCCCGCAACAAGACATCAACTATCCTGCCCGCCGCCTTGCCATCCCACAAATCCGGCAACCTGCTCCGGACGGTCGCGCCGTTCATGGCCTGCATGCTTGCCTCGATGATCGCCTCCGTCTTGCTGCCGATGATGCGATTGGTACCCTGGGTTACGGTGACCGGCCGTTCCGTGTTCTGCCGCAGCGTCAGACATGGCACGCCCAGAACCGTGGTCTCCTCCTGAATGCCGCCCGAATCGGTCAGGACAAACCGGGCTTCAGACAGAATCTTGAGAAAATCCAGGTAGCCCAGCGGTTCAGTCAGGATGAGATTTGGCATCTGTTTCACCCGCCGCTCCAGGCCGAATTGCTCCAGGCGGCGCCGGCTCCTGGGGTGGACAGGAAAAACGATGGGTATCTCCTTCTGCACCGCCTCCAGAGCAGCAATGATTTGCGTGAACGTCTCAGGTGAATCGACATTGCCGGGCCGGTGCAGCGTCAGCGCCGCATACTGGCCGGACTTGACATCGAGCTGGTACAAGATATCCGAGCTTTTGGCGCGCTCGCGATGGCGCAGGAGTGTGTCGATCATGACGTT
>CAZVSL010000780.1:0-2567 GCA_964629935.1 uncultured Calditrichaceae bacterium
CCGACGAGGACTTCATCCGCAAGCAGCCTATGGATGCAAGGTTATGGGGTACCAACTCGAGCGCCAGGTTACACAGCCCTGCATGCGAACATTTATGCACAAGATGCACGCGAGGGAATGGAAGATCATTTATGTCGCCAGGCGAAATGTCTTGCGTCAGGCAATTTCCCATTTGATCATGGAGATGAGGGGCAAAGCACACCTGCTTGCTGAAGCACCCGCGGTTGACCGCAGGTTTCACATTGACTTATCCCATCTGCAGGAACGTATGCGACAAATTGAGACATACACGGCTCGTGATAAGAAAGCGCTGCTTCACATCCCGCATCTGAAGCTTGTGTATGAGGACGACCTGCTAAAGCCAGCAAACCATCAAAGTACAATTGACAAGGTCTGCTCGTTTCTCGGAACGCCGACTGCTCCGGCCCGCACCAGATTGACGAGGATTACCTCAGACCGCTTGCAAGATTTTGTTCAGAATTTTGAAGAGATAGAAAGCCTTTTAAGCAAGACTCCGTATGCGCAATTCATAGATGATGACAGGAGCGTGCTGTGCAACGTGACCAGGTCGTAAGTGTCATCCTGCCGCTATACAATGGTGAAAAATACATCGCAGAGGCGCTCGAGAGTATCCTCTCTCAGACATATCGCCATATCGAGATCATCGTTGTAAATGATGGGTCGCGTGACAGAAGCGACGAAATAATCAAAGGGTTCGGTTCACAACTCAAATATGTGTGGCAGGAGAATCAAGGAACTGCCGCAGCGCGAAATCGCGGTATTAAGATTGCAACGGGCGATTTTCTTGCCTTTCTGGACCAAGACGATCTTTGGTCTCCAAACAAGTTGACACGACAATTGGCAGCTTTCGTTTGCGAGCCTGACCTTGACATGGTGTTCGGACACATGCAGCAATTCCACAGTCCTGACCTGGACAGAAGCCTCAAGCACAAACTACACTGCCCGCGCGATCCAATTCCCGGCGTGCTAACCTCTGCTGTGCTCATCACAAAGGTCGCGTTTTTCAAAGTCGGCTTGTTTGAACAACGATGGGGTATCGGCGAGTGGGCTAACTGGTACGTTCGCGCCGTTGAGCTGAATCTAAAGATGAAAATGCTACCCGAAGTTGTTGCCCACCGCCGCTTGCATGCTGGCAACAAAGGTGTCCTTCAGCGTGATTCACTCAAAGAGTATGCACAAATACTGAAGGCCTCGCTCGACCGTCGGCGCTCGAACCACGCTTTTGGTCGCAGATGAAGCGAAAAGTAACGCGAGTTTTTCTATGCTCCGGACTGACCGTATCCGTAGGAGACGTTTAAAGCTGAGAAACAGAAATCCGGTCACAGGAGGTTTCCTTGGCTCAACACCAGGCAATACGTTTGACAGAGTCTTTGAATTCCTGGGCGGTCCTTCACACAGGCTGTAAGCATTCAAGAAACACAACTGTGAGTACTATTCACCGATGCTTTTTGACGATAACAAACTCCGGCGTTCTGGTTTAACACAAACATCACTGTTGAACTATGCATAAGATCTTCGGCATCGGGCTGTCGCGCACAGGCACCAGGAGTTGCTGGCAGTTGATGAAAACATTGGGTTTCAAGTCCATTCATCTGCCTGTTTCGATGCAGCAGATCGAACTATTCAGCTTTGCAAATGAAACTACCGTGGCGGCCAGATTCGAGGAGCTGGGCAGACTGTACCCAAATTCAAAATTCATTTATACTACGAGAGACCGCGAAGAGTGGGTTGCCTCATGTCTGATATGGTTCAAAGAGAAATCACTGCAGAGATGGTTTCATGACTTACCGAGCGACCGCGCGCGGCACTGGGTGAGCGACAGCGTTCGTATTTTGTATGGGCGCGATTGCCACAAGATGGCGGAAATCAGCAGGGAGGAGCTGCGAGTAGCTTATGCCCGACACGAGCGTCGTGTGCTTAACTACTTTCGGCAACGACCTGATGACCTGTTAACGGTTGATGTCACTGACGGGATTTCCATGCCATTCACGAAGGTCGTCTCGTTTCTCGAACACAGCGGTTTGTTGGCAATACCGCAAGGAAACAGCTCTCGACCATCTATCAAACAAACTGATGGGGAGCAAGTAGCAAATGAAGTGACCTTATTCCGCCAAACCGATTCTCGCTTTCTCGCAGAGGGGCAGTTGCGTCTTGCCCGTGTATGGCATCGCAAAGGCAACTTAGAAGCGGCACGCAAGAAATACGAGAAAACTTTGTGGCTTGTGCCAGACCATGTCGCAGCTACACATGGCCTGGGGGAACTGCTGTTGCAACACGGTATGGCATCAGAAGCTGCGCAAGTCTTCCGGCGGGGCCTCAAGACGCATCCTAATGAATCTGTCCTGCACAAAGGCCTGGTCAATGCTCTTGAAAAGCAGAATAATATCGAGAGTGCATTTCGCCACTATCAGTTGACTCGAAAAGATCAAAAAGAAATCGCTATCAACAACGATGACATCGTCTGTTGTTTGGCCGTTCGCAACGAGGTTCACCGCCTGCCATTCTTTCTTTCTTATTATAGAAAGTTAGGTGTTTCGAGATTTTTT
>CAZVSL010000781.1:0-889 GCA_964629935.1 uncultured Calditrichaceae bacterium
CTCCAAAGCATATGGCTTGGAGCGCGCCCGCAACGCCGGTATCGAAACATTCCATATAAGCAAAGTTGTTTATCCTGATGACAATGAGTATATCAATACAATACTAGATTTACTCGAAAAAAAGGAGATCGATTTAATCGTACTGGCCGGTTATATGAAAATGATACCATCGAAAATAATACAAAACTATTACGGCAGGATAATTAATATCCACCCGGCTATTTTGCCCAACTACGGCGGCAAGGGCATGTACGGAGCTAATGTCCATAAAGCCGTTATAGAATCTAAGGAGAGATTTTCGGGTGCGTCAGTTCATATGGTTGATGAGAAATACGATCACGGACCTATTCTTATTCAGCGTCAGGTGCCGGTTATGCCCAACGATACACCCGAAACCCTGGCGGCGCGTGTATTAAAAACAGAACATCAGATACTACCTCAGGCGGTCTCCCTGTTTATAAAATGAGAATTAAATTAGCATTATCCATATTATTCATATTATTCATAACCCCTTGCTCATCAAGGACTATTGCATACCTAAACTTTGCAAAATTCATGGGTTCTCAGGTTAGATATATTCAAATCGTCTGCGTGCTGCATTGAGCAGCAAACCGACAATCATGAGATTGGCGAGAAGCGACGACCCGCCATAACTCAAGAAAGGTAGCGGCAGGCCTGTAACCGGCATAATGCCCGTGGTCATGCCAATGTTGACGAATATCTGAAACAAAAAAATGTTGTCTGTTGAGATTTGATGGTTCTACTTTGTCTAAATCGATGAGCACTAGAGAACCAATACCTGCTCTTACTAAACTTACAGCAATATTTGAGCCAAGGCCGCCAAGCCCGGCTATGCCGATAGCGGCCTTTTGTAGGGTGCTGGTTACTT
>CAZVSL010000781.1:899-2560 GCA_964629935.1 uncultured Calditrichaceae bacterium
GATAGTCAGGCCGCGGTAGACTATGACAAACAGCAGCGTTAGCACGACAAAAGCACCCAGGAAACCAAACTCCTCTCCGATGACGCAGAAAATAAAATCCGTATGCTGCTCCGGCAAGAAACGAAGATGGGTTTGCGTACCTTCCAGAAAACCTTTGCCCAAAAGTCCGCCCGAGCCGATGGCAACCTTGGACTGGATAACCTGATAGCTAAGTCCATGCGGATCTTGCACCAGACCGAGGAAGCTGAGTATGCGGTTCTTCTGATAGTCTTTCAGAAGATTCCACAATATCGGAGTCATGACGCCAACTCCGATATTGATAATAAAATTCACCAGAAAAAACACCAGCCCACGTCGAAACAGAAACAGGATGGCGCAGATCAACAGTATGGCAGCAAAAAACGAGTAGTAATTAAACGCGCATACGAGACTGATGAACGGGGCCAGCAAAACGAACAGCACAGTTGGTGAAAGTCCTGCCCAGTGCAGCATCGGTAGTATCATGGCCAGGAATACAAGAGAGGAACCAAGATCGGGTTGCTTCATGATCAAAGCCAGCGGAACAAGCGTGATGCCAAACGCGATCAGCAAGCTGCGCATGCTTTTGAGGTTGCGGTTCTTGTGGCTCAGGTAACGAGCCAGCGCCAGCAACGTCCCGACTTTGGCGAATTCGGCCGGTTGTAGGGAGACCGGGCCGAGCATGATCCATCTCCGGGTGCCGGCGCCGCCGCCGATAAACAGAACCAGAATCAACAATAAGACCGTAATCGTATAAAAAACATAGGCTTGTTTATGCACGATCTTGATCGGTATAAATGTCGTTGCCACAAGCGTTGCAAGGCCGATAAAGGACCAGATGAACTGCTTGACAAACTTGTCGTATGTGCCTTCCGCTACTTCCACGTGGGTGGCGCTGTAGATCGCGACCAGGCCGACAACTATCAACGTTAAGACCGCGAACAACAGGCCGGTATCCAGATTGCGAAAGAATCCCTGCTCGTTCATATTTTCAATTGAAGGCTAGCTTTTGATTCTCAAAATATTGTGAGAGCAACTTACCCGCGATGGGAGCGGCTACGGCGCCGCCACCGCCGCCATTCTCAACCATAATGCAAAAGGCGACCTCCGGATTCTCTCTTGGAGCAAAGCCGATAAACCAGGCATGGCTTTCGCCGTGCGGATTCTGGGCAGTACCGGTCTTGCCACAAACATCGATGCCGCGCACACTTGCAGCGCGTCCTGTTCCGCCCGGCTCATTGACGACAAGATACATCCCTTCTTTTATCAAGCCATAAGTGGCCGGCGAAATGCCCTCAATGGCTATCTTCTTTGGCTGGCTTAAGGTGACTCTGCCACTGGCTCTGTCCACTATTTTTTTGACTAAGTTGGGCTTGTATGCAACGCCTTCATTTGCCAAGATCATGGCGAAGTAGGCCATTTGCAACGGCGTGGTTAACAAATCGCCCTGGCCAACAGAGAGATTCAGCACCAGCCCGCGTGTCCAGCCACGTTCCCCGTAGGTGGAGTCGAAGTAATCCTTGTCCGGAACAAGACCGGCGCTTTCGTTAGGCAGATCAATGCCGGTCTTGGTACCAAACCGAAAGATTCGGGAGTACTTCGCCCAATTCTCTAACCCAACGTCCAGCCCTTTTTGATAGAAA
>CAZVSL010000782.1:0-2556 GCA_964629935.1 uncultured Calditrichaceae bacterium
GTGAAAAGCCTCGGTGTTCAGCCTTTAGGCTGTGGTTTTAAGGCGATTAGTGATTAGTTCCCTCGCCTCAAGCGTCCCTCACGGGACCAATAAATGGCGGGAAGGGTGCGGCGAGTCCCGAAAGGGACGGGGCGAAAATAGCCCACCGATTCATCGGTGGGAAGATTCATCGGTGGGTCGGTGGGAAGAACCTGACCAAATTATTCTGAGCCTCAAGGAGCCGGAAGCAGAGATGTTAAAAAAAGCAGAAAAAGAGAAAAACACCATCACTGGTGAAATCAATGTCAAGCCGCAAACCAAGGGACTCGGGCGGCTGTCGCAGGCGCTGATCTCGCGCGGCGTCATCAGCGAGGCGGTGTTGCAGCAGGCGTCAGATATTCAGAGCCGTGAGCCACGCAACGCCAAACGCCGGCTCATCGACATTCTGATCGAAGACCTCAACGTTGACCGCCACGAAATCTACACCGAAATCTCCCGTTTGTACGGCTTTCCGGTCTTCGATCTGTCGCCCGATAACATCACACGCGACCAGATCGATGCCATCAAGGAAATCGTCTACAGCATGCCGGAGGAAATCTCCAACGAGCTGCTCAACAACAAAATCCTGCCGTTCAAATGGCACGATTACAAGCGCAACGTGCTGGTGCTGGTGACCGGCGACCCCACAGACCAGGATTTGTACCAGGCGGCGCACCGCTTGGAGGTGTCGGACATCGACGTGGCCTATGCGCGCGTGGATGACATTCAATCGCTCATCCACGAGATTTTCTACTCCAACAACGAATTCCTGCAAAAAATCTTCGATGAAGCCGAGGAAGTCGAGGTCTTTGAGGACGAAAGCCGCCAGGTCGATGAAGAGGCGCTGGATGCGGAGATCAACAAGAGCCGGCTGGTCAATCTGGTCGAGGGTATGTTGGTAGAATCTGTGCGCCGCGGCGCCAGCGACGTGCACGTCATCCCGAAAGACAGCAACATGACGGATATCTATTTCCGTATCGACGGCAAGTTAGTGCACTGGTACACACAAACGGAAATCAAGCCGGAAGCGCTCATCGCCGTCGTAAAAGACCGCGCTACCAACATCGACCGTTTCGACCGCTCAGTGGCCCAGGATGGCTACATTCAGCGCAAGATAGATGGCTACTACATTCGTTTTCGTGTATCCGTTATCCCCATCGTCGGCATCGAATTCGAGCGCCGCTTCGAGAGCGTGGTTATTCGTATCCTGGACGACCGCAAAGTCATCACCGACCTGGAAAAGATCGGCTTGCAAAAGCAGGCGATGCAGGATTTCGTCAAAGCCATCGAGCAGCCGCAGGGCATGGTCATCCTGACCGGTCCGACGGGCAGCGGCAAGAGCACGACTCTGGTGGCCGCTCTCAGCCACGTGACCGACCCGAGCAAGAACGTGCTCACCGTCGAAGAGCCGGTGGAGTATCTTATCTCCGGCGCGCGGCAGATCAAGCTCAATCCCAAGCTGAATTTCGATTCTGCTTTGCGTTCCATTTTGCGGCACGATCCGGACATCGTGATGGTGGGTGAGATTCGCGATTTGAAATCCGCCGAGATCGCCATTTCCCTGGCCAACACCGGTCACCTGACCTTCTCGACCCTGCACACCAATGATGCGCCGAGCGCGATTTCGCGTTTGTACATGCTGGGCGTGGAGCCGTTTCTCATCGCCAATGCCATCAACCTGGTGATGGCGCAGCGTCTGGTGCGGCGGCTGTGTGAGAATTGCAAAGCGCCGGAGCCGGAGCCAAACCCGGACCAGCTCCTGCGTATGGGGTTCACCAAAGAGGAAATCGAGCAGACGCAGTTCTTCAAGCCCGTGGGCTGCGACCAGTGTTTCGATGGCTTCAAAGGCCGGGTTGCGATCAGCGAGGCGCTCTATTTTACCCGCGAAATTCGCCAGCTTATCCTCACCGCCAAAAGCGACGTGGATGAGGAATCCATACGCATCAGCGCCGAAAATAACGGCATGCTGTCGCTGCGGGCATCGGGCAAACATCGGGTCATGACCGGGCAGACTACTATGAGCGAGATTATTGCCGCGACCGTGGAGATATGATGGTTAGTGATGAGTGATGAGTGATGAGTGATGAGTGATGAGTGGTTAGTGGTTAGTGGTTAGTGGTTAGTGATTAGTGATTAGTGATTAGTGATTAGTGATTAGTTCCCTCGCCTCAAACGTCCCTCACGGGACCAACAAATGGCGGGAAGGGTGCGGTGAGTCCCGCAAGGGACGCGGTGAAAATAGCCCACCGATTCATCGGTGGGAAAGAAACAAGCCGCCGCCAACCCAGTCCCGTAGGGACGGATGACGGGGCAAGAAGCAAAATGAGGAGACCACGGTCCGCCATCATTCAATCGTCCCTGACGGGACTTAATGGCCGCGCGCGCTCCCTCGCCCCTCTCAAGCGTCCCTAACGGGACGCAAACTCATTCGGTTGGGGGGGTGTGGCGAGTCCCGCAAAGGACGTGGCGAAAATAGCCCACCGGTGAAAAGCCTCGGTGTTCAGCCTTTAGGCTGTGGTTTTAAGGCGATTAGTGATT
>CAZVSL010000783.1:0-2547 GCA_964629935.1 uncultured Calditrichaceae bacterium
GTTTCACAATGCACCTCTTTTCTCATTTGATGTTTTTATTTGACTTACGTTATCATATTTTCATGTGAACAGAAATTCTGATTTCCGTTTTTATTATAATGAAAGCTGATTTGGATTCTTTTGCGACAGAATTTTCGGATTTTTGTTGATACTTTGCGCGAACTTTTTCAGTTCTTCACTTTGCAGATGTTCTTTCTCAATAATCCACGGGCTGTACTTGATGACTTGTCTGGCTTTGAGCAATTTTGCCTTAATCAGCCGCCGGACCGTCTCCGGGTGCACCTGCAAGAGTTCAGCCGCCTGTTGCAGGTTGACCCAACCATTTTTGGCATACTGGCTTTCATCAAAAGCCGGGATGTTGTGCATTTGCCGAAACGTCTGAACGCGATGCGCACGCCAGGTTTCACCTGATTCTGTTCTGATTTTCAGCAGGTTCAGAATACGTGCGATCTCCTGGTCTTTGCAGGTTGCCACCAATTGCCCGACCAGGTGCAAGACATCCGGCGGCTCTTGCACCTGAACTTGCGCTTTCTTGCGGCGCACCAGCGTGTACTGCGTGTGCTTGCCCCCAAACCAGTGGATGACGGCTTCGAGGTTGTTTTCGGCATCAACATCGACTATGATCTCTTTGATGACGGTTCTGACAATGCGCTTTTTAAGCTGCATATCCGCTTTGGGATGGTGCCAGGCTTTGGCCAGATTGTTGGCCAGTTCATGCAGGGTTTGTTGCTGTTTTTCTGAAAGCGGTCGGTAGTCGCTGCGGATGCCGTCGAGCTGGCGCTTGATTTCTTCGACCTTTTCAAGCGCTGCATTCCAACGATTTTCAAGGGTGGCGGCGACCAGACGGTTTTTCGGGTCAACCTGATTATATTGCTCGAAACAACGGTTGGCTTCGTATTCGGCCTGCTCGATGGCATAAACGACCTGTTGCTCGCACTCTTTTTGCTTTTGCCAGTAAAGACGTTCGGCCTCGAGCGCCGCAGAAATAGCCCCGGGTTGGACAACCTGCAGGAGTTGCTGTTCTACCAGGTTTTCCAAAACTGCACCGGCAAAATTGATGCAATTTTCATCTAAGCCGGCGCGCCTATGGCCCGGGCAGCGGTAACGCGCCATGTTGGGTTGCGAGCCGGAATAGCGCACATGGAGTTTCTGGCCGCATTTTTTGCAACGCAACAGTCCCTGCAGTAAAGCCGGGCCGCGTTTGGCAGCGCCTTTCATGGGTAAGCCTCGTTTACTTTGATTGTCCTGCAGTGTTTGTCGATTGGCCAGGTACTCATCCCAACTAATATAGCCCGGGTGATGGTCTTGAATCAAGACTTTCCATTCGGAAACAGGCAGATTTTCGCGCTGGCGCTTGCGTGGCTGGCCATCGACAAAACGGATGCAGGCCTGGCTGCGGCCATAAGCGTATGCGCCAGCGTAAAACGGGTTGAGCAGCATTCTTCTGACCAGGCCGGTTTGGGGTTGTTTCCATTCTATCTTGCCTTTTGCGGTGCCGCCGTTTCTGACAGGAAGGACGAGGCCATTATCACGGAACCACTGCACAACTTGTGAGATGCTGCCGAGTTCTTTGAATTTGCCAAAGAGTAAAGCAATCGCTTCCTGGACGCGTTTGTCAGGGTCGATTTCACAATGGCTATCATCCGTCAGCACAAAGCCTGCAGTCAGGTTGGTATAATATTGCCCACGAGCGGCTTTGGCTTCGCGGGCCTGCTGCGCGCGTTGGCGGAAAAGGCTGACTTCATATTGGCTCATGGTGCCTTTCATCCCCAAAAAGACCCGGTCATTGGGATTGTTGGCATCATAGATGCCGTCCTGGTCGATGATCAAGGTGTCGGTCAGGGCGCAGTAGTGCAGCAACTGTGCCCAGTCCTGGCTATTTCTGGCCAGCCTGGAGGCTTCGAGACAGAAGACAGCGCCGACGAGATTCTCCATAACCGCTTGTAAGAGGCGTGCGAAACCAGGGCGTTTGCTGCTGCCACTGCCCGAGCGGCCAAGGTCTTCGTCGATGACTTCAGGGCACGGCCACCCCAGTTGCTGCGCTTTTTCGACCAGGTTATATTGCAGACGCTGGCTTTCTTTATGATTGAAGACTTGCTCCAATGTTGACTGGCGAATATAAATATAGGCTAAGAGAGCAAGATGTTGCGCCTTAATCTTCGTATACATGGCGATCTCCTTTCATGGTGTTTCTGTTGGGCATATTGTCTGGGCTTGCTGATTTGGATTGCCTGGGAGTGAATCATCTCCGTCCAGACACGCGAGCAGAAAGCGCGATAATAGCAAGTGGATTTTCTGTTGCTGGGCCTGTGGCAAATCATGCCAGTGAATCTGGTGGATAGGCTGCCAAAAGAAATCCAGTTGTTGTTCCTTTGTCTCCATCCATTTCTCCTTTGCGTTTGTGAAAGCCGGATTGAAAACAAGAAAGGCAACCTAAGCCATGAACTCAAGGCTCGCTAACAGCTCGGCTAAAGCCAACAGATTGGAAATCGCACATTGTGGCCGCTCGCCCAGCTCGCAGAAAGCGCAAGCGTCCGCATCGGCCAT
>CAZVSL010000784.1:0-2532 GCA_964629935.1 uncultured Calditrichaceae bacterium
GGCTAGTAAAAAAAGCGAAGACTTTTCGAAGTTCACCAGGTTATTCTTACACCCCTAAAAGGCTGAACACCCAAACGTATTCACACCCGCATTGCATGAATAATTCAGGCTAACTGAATGCACAGTTGGCGCCCGAATGAGAACCTGCTACGGCCTTCGCACCGTTGAGGTGACAGCCATGGCGCCGCTCTTTTCAAACTGCAGCTCCAGCTCAAATTGACTTTCAGACCGAAGAGAGCGGTTCAGCCCGATTAACATGATATGGTCGCTGCGGGGCTTAAATGCTACCTGTTTTCCTGCCGGAATTTCCATGCCATCGAGCGGCTTCATCATCATCTTCTCGTCTTGTATGATCGTAGTATGCAACTCAACGGTATCGCACACGGCGGAGCTTGCGCGCAGCAGGCGGTCGGCGGTGGCGCCTTCGTTTTTAATGGTGAGATACACAACACCATTAGGCTTTGGCATATCCTGGCCGGCGCCGGTTTTATGGTTCTCATTTTCACTGACCATGACAGGCATGGACCAGACATCTTCGATGACGATTTTGGGCGGCGTCGCGTCTTGCTGGCAGCCAATTAGTACGCAAAGTATGGCCACTGGCAGCCAGGGTGCAATGATTCTTGCGACGTAGTTGATGCTCATCAATTTTTCCTCCGTTTAGTGTATAAGTTACGATTGCAGCAAAACCCGAATGTCGTGGACGATATCTTCAACTTTGGCGTCATTGGACATGCGCGACTTCCAGACGCCATTGCTATCCAGGAAGAACATGCTGGACGTGTGGTTTATCAGGTAGCCGGCGGAGCTTTCGGAGATTTCCACTTTTTCGCGGATAACGCCGTAATCGCGATACACCTGATCCAGCTCCTGCGGCGTACCGGTCAGGCCGATGAACTCCGGACTGAATATCTCGAGATGCTGTTTCAGTTTTGCCGGCGTATCCCGCTCCGGATCAACCGTGATATAGACGAACTCTACGCGCTCAGCGTCATCCCCGAGCTGATCCTGTACTTGTTTCCAGGTGGATAAAGTGAGCGGGCATACATCGGGACAGTAGGTGAATCCGAAGAACAGAAGCGTGACCTCGCCCTTATCTTCGCTTAGAGTAAATGAATCCCCGTGCTGGTCGGTCAGGGTGAAGTCAGCCAATGGCAGCTCCGGCATGACCGTACCTCTGAGGGAGTCGCCGGAATTGCAGCCCATGGCAACCATTGTCATCAGGCCGAGGACGACAAAGCGCCAGCCGGCGACAGTGTGAACAAAAGAACGATACATATCCCCTCCTTTACTCCATTAGAGATCGAATGTAGACATAAATTGCCAGGACGTCTTTTTCAGGCAAAACAGACTCCCAGGCCATCATGGGTGTTCCCGGAATGCCCTTGCGAATGATATGCAACCTGGCCTGCTCTGAGAAAAAAGTAGCCTGCTTTGGGTCTGTGAACGAAGTGGGCGGCGTCTGCAAGGCCGTACCGGTGTGACCTTCGCCGTTGCCGCGCGGGCCATGACACGCCGCACAGAGCTGCGGATACAGCTGGCGGCCGCGTTCCAACTGAGCTTGCGTGGCCGGCGGCACAGGATCATCGTAGCGCGCGCCCAGCTCCTGTTTCAACTGCTGACGCAAAGCGGTCCGGCGCTCCATCTGGCCCGGATCTACCGGGCGTTTTTTTTCATCGCAGGCTAAATTGAGCATAATCAGGGCCAATAGCAACAATGTTGTCAACAAAAAACGACTCATAATTTATGATTTACCTTTATTCAAAAGCGTAGCTTACGTTTGCATAGACAACCCGACCAGGTTCGGGTACCGGCTGTCCTGTAAACGGATTGCGCGCATTCAAATGATTCGAGTATGCTTTGTCATTGATATTCAGTATTCCGGCACGTAGTTCCGCTCCGTGCCACAATTGCAGGCTCGCGGCCAGATCGATGGTCACATAACCGTCGCTGGCAATTTCGCCCCTTGTCACAGCCACGCGGTCCTGTTCCGAGACCGCATGCAGGGTTGCTTCCAACGAAATGCGGTCGTCGATGCTAGCAAAGCGCAAGCTGGCATCTAGCCCGAAAGGTGATATGCCGAGGGCGGGCTCATCGAGGGTGTCGTCCTGGCCCCACAGGTACTTTGCGATTCCCTTAAGGCTGAGCGTGTTGGTCAACTTGTAGACCAGAGCCGCCTCAGCGCCCCAGAATGTGGCGTCACCGTTGATGTAACCAAAGACGACAGGCGGACTCAACGGCAGCTTGGGCGCTACATTGATTTGTTGCAATGTGATGTAGTTATCGATCTTGCGGGCAAAACCGTTGACGTCCAGCATGAATCGGCGATAGGTCGCCTGCACCCACAAATCCGCCTGTGTGCTGCGTTCCGGCTCCAATTGCGGGTTGCCGACGAACTCAGCGGAGGTTTGTGCCTTGCTCGCCGGGATGCGCTCGGAGAAGCGCTCGTTGGCGTCGGCGGTCCGCGCTACCGAACCTGCTCCGATGGAAACCAGCCAGTGCTCGGAAACGGGCTTGCTCAGCATGATGGCA
>CAZVSL010000785.1:0-2529 GCA_964629935.1 uncultured Calditrichaceae bacterium
ACGCTTGATAGGCTCATACTTATCAGCAGTTTCCTCCTCAAACATGCTGATGACGACTGTTTGCTCACGCTTAAAACCAAGGTCAGCGCTCAAAGCGTAGCGAAGCTGTTTCTCGAGCACGAGGGCGCCAAACAGCAAAATGATCGAAATCGCAAACTGAGTTACGACAAGCGCCTTACGAAAGTACAGCGGCCATTTCGAATTTCCGTCAGATGATTTCAAACCCTTGACCACCGCAACCGGGCGGAATCCGGACAAAACCAGCGCCGGATAAAGTCCTGAAACCAAACCCACGACGATGGTTAACACAATCAGCGCTGCCAGAATCACGCGGTTTTCACGGAATACAAAATCGATCTCGCGCCCGATCAGTTGTGAGAAATACGGCAGTGCGAGTTCGGCGAGCATAAGCGATAGCGCCGTAGAGGCCATGACCACAAACAAGGACTCACCTAAGAACTGAGCAACAAGCTGTGGCCGAACCGCACCCAGAACCTTTCTGACGCCCACCTCCTTCGCGCGCCTCGTCGAACGCGCCGTCGAGAGATTCATAAAATTGATACATGCGATCAGTAGAATGAAAAAGCCGATGGCGGAGATCGTGATGAGCGTTGACACATAGTTGTTTTCGCGGATCTCATCCTGATTGTGTGCGTACAGATGGATGTCTGTCAAAGGCTGGAAAAACAGCTTGCGGGTCAAATTGGGACGCGTGGGCGCATGTTTCTTCACAAAGGCGGCCACGCGCTGCTCAAATTCTGCTACATCAAGATGCTCAGGCTTGAGGTAATAGGTATAATTGTCCACATACGCGCCCCACTGGTCCAGCGTCACACCAAATAGATCCTCGTTGAGCGCCTCAAAAGAAATCACGCAGTCAAAATCGAAATGCGAAGTCACCGGCACATCCGCCACAACAGCTTTTACTTTGAAGTCATATTTGTTGTTGCAGCGCAAGACACGTCCTACCGGGTTTTCGTCACCAAAATATTTGTGCGCCATCGATTTGGTCAGCACAATTGCGTCCGGCTCGGCCAGCAGGTCATGAGGATCGCCGGCAATCACCGGAAAAGTAAAGATGTTGAAGAAATCCTTCTCAGCGAAAATGACGTCGCTTTCGATAATGCGCTTGTCTGCAGCCGACATCAGGAGCGGCATGGCGAAATAAACCCGCGTCAGGTGCTCGATTTCAGGATAATCGAGCCTGAAGGCCGGCGCCAGCGGCGCAGGCGTCTGCGAATAATACGAAACGCGGTCCGGATAGGTGTTCTCAACACCGATCCGGTAAATCCGTTCCGCATTCTCGTGGAATTGGTCGAATGTCAATTCCTGTTTGACATACAACATGATCAGAAGGCAACAGGTCAGGCCGATTGCAAGACCCAGGACATTGATGAGAGAATAAGCTTTGCTGTTTGCCAGATTACGCAATGAAATCTTGAGGTAATTCTTGAGCATGATTGCTCCCATTCACGAATTGCATGAGCAGGTTTTTGTCGTAGCAAAACTCAATTATTGTGCCACTGAGAATGCTTGGGTAAAGTAGGGGACGAACTCCTTGTCCTATCCGCTGGCAAGACACCACCTGTTCGGCTGCGGACACAACTCAGAGTACGGAAACGGGATGTGCAAGAGAGGTCTTGCCAATTTCATTGTGTTTGTGTAATTTGCGCAGGCCAATATCGAGACGCATGTTCAACTTATCCAATGAGGCAATGGTCATGACCATCAGGACTGCAATTCTAACTATCTCCACACGCGGCAGTGAAGGCAAACGCAAGGATGACGCCAGCGGCGCTGCCATCCGGCAGACCATTTCACAAATAGACGGCGAGGTCATCGATTACAAAGTCATTCGCGATGACAAAGAGCAAATCAAGTGGGAGCTAAAACGACTGGCCGAAGCTGTGAAAGCGGACCTTATTCTCACTACCGGCGGCACCGGGCTTTCACCTACGGATGTGACGCCGGAGGCAACGTTGGAAGTCATCGAGCGCCGCGTGCCCGGAATTGAGGAAGTTATGCGCATGACCGGTTTTCAGAAGACGCCGTACGCAATCTTGTCGCGCGCCGTGGCCGGCACACTTGAGCGCACGCTGATCATCAACCTGCCCGGCAGCCCGACAGGCGTTCGGGAAAACCTCGAGGCCGTCTTGCCGGCCATACCACACGGCGTAAAAGTCCTGCGCGGCGGCCTGGTCCAGGATTCCGAACACAAGCATTGAGCAAGGCAACCGTAAACCGAACAAGCCAGAATTAAAGAAAAAAAGCAATTATTGGACAGGACTAACAGCAAGACATTTTGCACAACTGCTTAAAGCACGCACGCAAAGACGCGAAGACGAAAAGAACACGCAAAGTTTTTTCTTCGCGATACCTTTGCCGCTCTGCGCCTTTGCGTGCGTTTCTTGGTTCCGGCATTGTTCGCTTTAAATCTTACCTGAATCGAGCGATTCTCTTGTGCGGGGTGTGGTTCGGTGTTCAAGCTTCAGCTTGCCCGGGCGGCGGGAATGGCACGCTAAAGCGTGA
>CAZVSL010000786.1:0-1182 GCA_964629935.1 uncultured Calditrichaceae bacterium
ATCGTGCCCGGCAACTTTCTGTTTGCCGTCAAGGCAAGTCGTTACATCACGCACGTGAAGCGGTTGAAAGAGCCGAAAGAGGCGTTTACGAATTTCTTGAAACGCGCCGGGGTGTTGCAAGACAAGCTCGGTCCCATCCTGTTTCAACTGCCGCCGCGCTGGAATTTCAATCAGGAGCGCCTGACCTCGTTTCTGCAACTGCTGCCTGAGGATTTCAAATATACCTTCGAGTTTCGCGATCCGAGCTGGTTCAAGCCGGAGACATACGAAGCGCTGCAGGCGCACAATGCCGCTTTTTGCATTTATGAAATCGCCGGCCGGCTGTCACCAAAAGAGCTTACCGCCGACTTTGTCTACATCCGGCTGCACGGTCCCCTGGCTGAGGCTTACCGCGGTCAGTATCCGACAGAGACGCTCTCCGGCTGGGCCGGTGCGCTATCAGCCTGGGCGAAGCAAGGCAGGGAGATTTATTGTTATTTCGACAATGACGAAAACGGCTATGCCGCGCAGGACGCGCAGCGGCTGCAAGAGATGGTCGCTGGCTGAATAAGCTGGCAACTTGAACGAATCACCAATTGGCTTTTGTTTGACAATAAGGAGCGTGAGCATCCATGCCCGTCCACAACAGTGATATCGCCGGGATTTTCGAACAGGTTGCAGATTTGCTCGATCTTCAGGAGGAGAATCAATTCCGAATTCGGGCATATCGCAATGCTGCGCGAACCATATCGAGCCTGTCCCGAAATGCTGCTGACCTTGTCAGGCAAGGTGAAGACCTGTCTGAATTGCCCGGCATCGGCAAGGACCTGGCGGGCAAAATCGAGGAAATCGTCAAGACCGGTACACTCGGGCAATTGCAGGAGCTCGAACGGCAGACGCCGCCAGCCCTGACCGAGCTGATGCAAATTTCTGAGCTCGGTCCGAAACGCGTCATCACCTTGCACAGGGAGCTGGGGATAAACAGCAAACAGCAATTGAAGCAGGCAGCCGAAGCTGAGAAAATTCGCGAGCTTGACGGCTTCGGTGAAAAGACCGAGCACAACATTCTGGAAGCGCTGCGGCGCCAAACGAACGGCGAAACAGAGGCGCGCATCAGGCTCGATGTGGCTGAGGAGATCACCCAACCTTTGCTGCAATATCTGCGCGACTGCAAGGGCGTCAAGAAAGCGGAAGTCGCCGGCA
>CAZVSL010000786.1:1192-2522 GCA_964629935.1 uncultured Calditrichaceae bacterium
CCACGGCTTAGGGCCTAAGACGGAGGATAAGGTGCTCGAGGACGTTGAGCGCTGGAGCGCGGAGGAGGAGCGGACGCGGCGGGACGTGGCCGAGGAGCGCGTGGAGCCCCTGTTGACCTACCTCCGCGACCTGGAGGGCGTGGGGCGCGTAGAGGCGGCCGGCAGTTACCGCCGCAAGAAAGAAACCGTGGGCGATTTGGATATCCTGGTGACCTGCAAAAAAGGAACCGAAATCATGGAAGATTTTGTGAGCTACGAGGATGTGCAAAAAGTCATCGCTAAGGGTGAGACGCGTTCTTCAGTGCAACTGCGCTCGAATCTGCAGGTCGACCTGCGTGTGGTTCCGGAGGTAAGCTACGGCGCCGCCCTGCATTATTTCACGGGCAGCAAGGCGCACAACATCGAGATACGCAAAATGGGACAAAAACGGGAGCTGAAGATCAACGAGTACGGCGTCTTCAAAGGAGAGGATCGGGTTGCCGGCAAGACCGAGCACGAGGTATTCGAGTCGGTTGGCCTGGCTTACATCGAGCCTGAGATGCGCGAAAACCGCGGCGAAATCGAGGCAGCGCGCGAAAACAAGCTGCCGGAGCCGATCCGGCGTGATGACATCCGCGGCGATCTGCAGTCACACTCGAAATACACCGACGGCAAATTCACCATCGAGGAGATGGCAGAAGCTGCGCGCGACCACGGCTACGAGTACCTCGCCATCACGGACCATTCGAAGCGTGTCACCATGGCCGGCGGCCTGGATGCCAAACGCCTGGGCGAGCAGCTCGAGGAAATCGCCAGACTCAATGACAACTGGCGGGACTTCCGCATCCTCAAATCATGCGAAGTCGACATCCTGGAAGACGGCTCTCTGGATTTGCCGGACAGCATTCTCAAAGAGCTGGACATTGTGATTTGCTCCATACATTACAATTTCAAGCTCTCGCGCGCAAAGCAGACCAAACGGGTCATCAAAGCGATGGATAATCCCCATTTCAATATTCTGGCTCATCCCACGGGCAGGCGTATCGGTCAGCGCGAGGGTTACGACCTGGACCTGGAGCAGGTGATGCAGGCCGCGAAAAAGCGCGGCTGTTTTCTGGAGCTGAACGCACAGCCGGAACGGCTCGACTTGCCGGACATCTACGCTAAAATGGCGAAGGACATGGGCGTGAAACTTGCGATTTCCACCGACGCCCATACCAGAAATGACCTGGATTATATGCGCTTCGGAATTGCACAGGCCCGCCGGGCCTGGCTGCGCACCGGGGACGTGGTGAACACGCGCCCGCTCCCGGCGCTGCGCAGGCTGCTGAGGCGGTGATGGGGGGCACGG
>CAZVSL010000787.1:0-2520 GCA_964629935.1 uncultured Calditrichaceae bacterium
ACCGGAAGGTTGGATTCCCCTGGGATTGAACAATATACGTGTAAATCGACTGGTGATCTCGGATGGCTGGCTGTATGCTTGTGCTGGCAAAGATGGACTGTATCGTATCAAGCATCCGGCAAACGCTGGCGATGAGTGGCAGTTTCTGGGACTGGATACGTTAGATGTTCTCAATGATTTTCAGGCTGGCGTCATAGATATCGTTGCTCGTGATGACACTTTAGTCGTGGGTATTTGGGCACGAAATGGAGGAAAGCCAGAGCCACAGGGCGTTCTGCGTTCTGATGATAATGGCAAAACCTGGGAGCCCTCTGATAGTGGGATGATAACTGATGGCAGCTTCGCAAGTACTGCTACCATTGTTAGACTGCACCAGTCCTCTCATGACCCACGCATCCTTCTAGCTGGTGGGAGTAGAAAATATGCTGTCTATATCAGCAAGGATTTTGGTAAATCGTGGTCGGTGCTGCATGAAAAGAATGCGCTTTTCAGCACTTTAGGCATAAACCCACAACGTGAAAGCGAAATTTGGGCTGGAGGAGGTACTCCGTATCCAAAACCGATCTTAGACCGATCACGAGACAGTGGTTTAACCTGGGAGCAAGTAATTGAAATACCACAGGATCCTAATATTTTTGACTTTGTCAGAGGGATAGCGTTTGATCCCACAAATGTTGAGATGGTCTATGTTTGTATGAGCTGGCAAATAATGAGCTCTAATGATGGTGGCAATACTTGGCTCTTATCTGACTCGTTAGATGCGGGACTACATGATATCAAGTTAAACACCACAAACCCTGGCGAATTGATAGCATGTGCTTTCGACTCCCTATACAGGTCGACGGATGCGGGCAGGTCCTGGGTTTCGTTTGAAAGCTCACCTGATAGTAGCCCTATGCAGTCAACCGCCGTGGATTGGCACAGCCGAGTTCTCTATGTGGCGACTTCTACGCCTTTGTCACCGACTGGTGATGTGTATCGGTTTGATTTTTGACTCTAGCATGACAGTCTTAAAGCACGCAAATCATCGTCAACTTAGAGAATACTCTAAACAAATCTTGGGGAGGAGAAAAACGATGAAGTTTCTAAATCTTATTGCCATCCTGTTTTTCCTGGCGATTGGTTTCCGATACTCATTGGTAACCGCACAGCAATTCGAACTACTTGGAAAAGAATATCGCTTGCACCAAAGCAGATGGCATACTGTATTTGAAGGACAGGTTGCAGCGGAAATTGAATCGAGTGAATTGATTGTTCGCCTGAGCAGTCGCGGAAGAATTGACAACTTGCTCTTTCAAGAACTCGGTATTGAAGGGGTCTCAGTAAAAGGGCCACCATTCTTAGACAGCTATTATACATTGAAATTATCAGATGGTTACGATCCCTTTAGGATTGCGAAAACCCTTGAGAGCAGCGACCTGTTCGATGCCATTGAATTTAACACCTATCTGCATCGGACACGGGCACCTAATGACCCCAAATATGAAAACGAGGTTGATGACCAGTGGAACTTGCATGCAGACAAACTTGACATGGAGCGTGCATGGAATTTCACTACAGGCAGCCAGAATGTTGTCATCGCAATTATTGACGAAGGTATTGACTACAACCACGAGGATTTAGCTGGTTCCGTTTGGATTAATGATGATGAGGATATTAATGGAAATGGATACCCTGATTTTGTTCCAGTACTGGAAGGTGGGGATATAGATAGTATGGACAATGATGGAAACGGATTTGTAGATGACATAATTGGCTGGGATTTTCTAGGCGACAACCACATGCCGGATATATCCCCCCATGGAACCGCGGCCGCGGGAATTTCAGGAGCAAAGACCAACAACGATACCGGAGTTGCTGGGATAGCAGGGGGTTGGCAGGACCAAAAAGGTGCACTACTGATGAACGTTCAAGATGCCGGCGGAACAGCGATTCTAAACGACGATATGGCCCGAGCAATTGAGTACGCAGTGGACAACGGAGCTGTTATACTGAACATAAGCGCGGTAATAACTGACCCAGAAACAGTGCTACAAGATGCAGTTGACGACGCGATTGATGAAGGTGCGATAATTGTGGCTAGCGCTGGGAATTTTGGCGACCAATTGCTATTGTGGCCAGCAGCATATTCTAATACCATTTCCGTTGGAGCAACTTTGGAAAACGACCAGCGATGGTCCGCTGGCCCTAATCAGGGAAGTATGCTAGGTGGAATCGATGAGCGTTTCTTGGACGTAATGGCTCCTGGGGGTAATTCCATTATTTGGACAACTCACCCGAATGACCAATATGCCAAGTTTAGTGGAACATCAGCTTCAGCTCCACACGTGTCGGGAATTGTTGCACTGATGCTTACGCTAAATCCGAACCTCACCTGGTCAGAGATTAGGAACACCCTTCGGAACACTGCGGACAAGGTCAACGGACCAAATTACACACAAGAATATGGCTATGGCCGGGTTGATGCCTACGCCGCCCTCAAATACACCCTGGAAAACTACGGCGGTACGCTTGCCGGTG
>CAZVSL010000788.1:0-2519 GCA_964629935.1 uncultured Calditrichaceae bacterium
TATATTCGCGTGAAATGGTGCGAACGGGGCTGTGCGCCAACCCGTTGAGAAAGAAATACAGCCTGATGGTCGCGTTCGCCATTGGATTTATGTTGAAGCACTTGGCAAGTATTTGCGCGTGATTACTTTGGCGGATGGAAAAAAGTTGCATAATGCATTTCCTGACCGAAATTTTAAGCCGGAGATATCATGAAATTCGAATATTTTTCTGATACGGATACCCTTTATATTCAACTGCGCGAAGGCCCTGGTGTTGACGCCCAGGAAGTCGCTGCTGACATCGTCTTTGATTACAATGAAGCGGGAGAAGTGATCGGCATCGAAATTGAGCACGCCAGCCAACGCACGGATTTGATGAATGTGCAACTGTCGTCTTTGCCGGTGAAAACCGCCGCATCTGCATCATTCGCTGCGGAATGAATCCCGCAGCTGCTTCCACTAGTTGCGCACCAGCATCGATAAAAGGGTCATCCGTAGTCTGTTGATCCATGAATGATTCCTCCAAGAGATCATATTCACTGAACAAAAAAGCTGCCGTAGAATGAATCCTACGACTAATTTTTGAATCCACCTGAAGCCTGACGTATTCAGCAAATCAACCGCGTTTGCGCGGCCTTGATCTGAAAGTAACTGCAAGTTACTTAAAAGCCTGCTTCAGCAGGGTTCATATTGCGTAGCCTGACGGTTCAACGTCAGGCGGGCCATGCGGTTCAACGCAGGCTACAAAAACGCCGCATCCTCAAACGCCTCATCCCGAATCCCGCTCTTGTAATCATACACCTTCTGCCACTCTTCCAAATACAGCATCTTGTATTTTTCGCGGATTTCACCGTCGCAAAAGCGCAGCAGTTCCCTCACCTGATTCGACTGCGCCATAATCGAAAACATGAACTGCGACATGATGCCGTAGATTTTCTTCAAATCGATTTTCTGTTTGATGAAATCCTCATTTTTGGCGTGTACAACGGCCAGATAAGCCTGCCAAACCGCTCTCCCATCAACCGTGCTTTCACCATCGTATGCGTGCAGTGCCTGCAGGAATGCCAGGTCTTGTTTGGAGAAAAACTCGGCCGGAATCGGCAGCGGGACGTAAACCGTCACGTTTTTCTGGTCGATCAGCTTGAATTCCCAATCGATCTTCGAAAACTCGAGTCGTTTGATCTTGCTTTTGTAATCATTGAAATTCAAAAGAAATTCGTCGGCATTCTCGCGGTTGATGTGTTCACATACCTTGCTGTATAACAAATCGAAAGCCTTGTTCAGCAAAATGTGCTGGTAATCTTGTTGGGAAATGAGATCTCTGGTAATCTGGTAGCGCAAATCGCCGCCATAAATTCGGTAGGCCTGATCGAGCTTGAAGATATACACTTTTGCCGGTTTTGGCCGCGCGTTGCGGTTGACCCGGCCGGCCAGTTGCTCGTCACTGTCGATAAGCGAGCTGTCTTTGAAACCGATGTCCATGTCGATATCGACACCCGCCTCGACCACCTGCGTCGAGATCAGCAGGATCTTCTGCGATGTCTTTCTATTCTTATCCGCCGTTTTGATGAATTCGATGATTTCCTTGCGCCGCGGTTCGAGAATCGTGCCGGATAGCACGAAGACTTCGTAGCCGGCAGCTTGTGCTTCATCGACGACGATTTTGTAGAAATCCGTCGCCGTCCGCTTGTAAATGAATTCGATGATCCCTTTGACGCCGCCCTGATTGTTCTCAGCATACGCCTCGCATTTTTGCATCACCACTTCGGCCAGCGCTTCGAGCTCGAGCTTTTCCGCCATCAACGAAAAATCGAACTCCACCCGATTCTTGAAATTGGGGTTCTGAAAATAGCGATTCTTATTTTCGACCAGTGCGCAGAACTCGCGCGGCAGGTCTGCCCTGAGCGCGGCCGAAGGGTTGCCGACCTCGAGATCGTCGATTTTTGGCAAAGTAGCGGACATCAGAATAAATTTGATATTGAAATAGCGCGCGGCTTGCGTAATGAAGTGGGCGATTTTATCCCATTCGCGCGGCGGATAGGATTGCAGCTCGTCGATGATCACCACCGAGTTGGCAAGGCGGTGGAACAGGTAGGTGGTGTCTTTGCTGTTTCCTTTCAGAACATCAAAGAATTTGACATGGGTGAGCAAAGTCACCGGGTAGTTGACAAACAGATTGTCGATGTAATTCAGACGCTCTGCGCCATATTCACCGTCTGTTTTTTCCTCATGATTTGAATGAAAACCGGTGCGCGAGTGCAACTGCACCATTTGCGCGGGAGACAGTGCCAGCGTTTCCTGAATTGCTTTTGCCGTCTGCGTGATGAGGGTGGTAAAGGGGAAGACATAAAAGACCTTGTTCAGCTCGGGGTGGGCGTCGAGCAGTTGCAACGCAGCCGCCATGGAGATGTTGGTTTTTCCCGAACCGGTCGGCGCTTCGAGATAAAAAACGTCTCTCGAGCGATTGTTCTCGATGGTGTCGAGCACCTCGCCCAGCAGCTTTTGGCGCAGAATGTCGAGGTTTTCAGGTTTACACTTCT
>CAZVSL010000789.1:0-2509 GCA_964629935.1 uncultured Calditrichaceae bacterium
GCGCGACTATGTCATACGCATCAGCGGGGTGGATAACGCCACCAGCGACCAAACCAGCGGCTGGCAGCTATTCGTCGCAACTCTTGGAACGCTGCCGGCAGGACAGCACGAAATCATTGTCGGCGGCTACAACAATCAAAAGACCTCCCAGGATGAGTGGACGGAAATCCTGATAGATGACGTCCTGGTTACAACCGATTCTCTCAATTCGCCGCCGTCTGTGCAGCGGCGCATTCCGGATACAACTCTGGTGCGCGACGAGGGCGAGCTCAACATTGATCTGGCCACCGTTTTTGATGATCCGGAGGGCGACGAACTTTCTTACCGCGCAGATAGTGAGAATGAAGATGTGGCAGGCGTGAGCCTGCAAGACGCGGTGCTTAGCGTCGAGCCGCGGGAAACCGGCGAGAGTACGATAACGGTTGCCGCCACCGATGGTTTTTCGCAGGAAGTAACAACAAGCTTCAAGGTAACGGTCACAGCGGGAAATGCCCCGCCTTTCGTGGCCAATCCGATTCCGGACACAACCTTGACAGCCGGCGACGATGATCTCGAAATTGAACTCGGCGCGGTCTTTCAGGATCCTGACGGCGATCCGCTGAGCTTCTCGGCCGAGAGCTCTGATGAAGAAGCAGCCGGGGCGCAAATTCTCGGGACGCTGCTTATTGTGACGGCGCGGACGGCGGGCGAAGCAACCATAACTGCCAGGGCCGCGGACGGCGTGCATCCGGAAGTCGAGGCGTCTTTTCTCGTAACCGTGGTACAGGAAAACCGTCCCCCGGTAATCGTCAGGACGCCATCAGATACCAGCCTGACGCTGGATGCCGCTCCGGCGGTGCTTGATTTGCGCGATTATTTTTTCGATCCGGACGGCGATACCCTTGAATTTCGTGTTAACAATTCGAACGGCGAGGTTGTGCTGGCGCAGCTTGACGACAACAGCCTCACCTTAACCCCGCGTGCGGAAGGCGAGGCTGACATCACCCTCCTTGCTCAGGATGCTGCTCATCCAGCTATTTCGACCACATTTCAAGTAAGTGTGTTTCAGGGCAATCGGCCGCCGGTTGTGGTGCGAGCGCTGCCGGATACGACGTTGCTTCTGGATGACGGCGTGGCGGCGCTGGAGTTGTCCCGTTTCTTTCGCGACCCGGATGGCGACAACCTGAGTTTCAGTGCGCAAAATGAGAACGACGCAGTGGTTGATGTGGACCTCGAAGACCAGCAGCTTGAGCTGACGCCGCTATCCGAAGGCATTGCGACCGTAACAGTACGCGCTTCCGACCCTGGTGGTCTGCAGGCAACCACGACATTTCAGGTGACAGTGAGCACGAATAATCTGCCGCCAATCGTGACTAACCCAATTGCGGACACAACCATAAGTTTGCAGAATCCCGGCTTCGAAATCGATCTTGCCAGCGTGTTTCGCGATCCCGAGTCGCAACCGCTCACCTATCGCGCCGCGGTTTCCGATGAGTCGGTCATTGCGGTGACTTTTCTGCAAACGCGCCTGCTCATTTTACCGGCCAACCCCGGGGAGGCGATTGTGACGATGTGGGCAGATGACGGCGAAAATCCTGAGGTGATGACAAGCTTCACGGTCACGGTGGCGGCCAATGCTTCCCCCTCTGTGCGGAATCCCATTCCCCATACCATCCTCACGGTCGGCGGCTCTGATTTTGTGGCTGATCTGAATGACGTATTTCACGATCCCGAATCAGATGATATGACTTTCACGGCCCGCAGCTCCAACGAGTCGATTGCCAGCACGCAGTTAAACGGCAGCATTTTGAGCGTATCGCCGGTGGCAATCGGCGACGTAACCATCCATCTGACAGCAGATGATGGCAACAACCCGGCCAGCGCTTACCTGTTTGCACTCACGGTGGAACGGGCTAATTTCCCGCCCGTTGTCGTCAATGCCCTGCAGGATACCACTGTGCTTTTCGGCGGCCAGGTTCTCAGGATCGATCTGTTGCCGGTATTCGAGGATCCGGACGATGAGGTGTTAAGCTATACTGCTGCCAGCGCTCAGAATGGCGTTGTTGTGGCAGCAATCAACGCCTCGCTCTTGACGATTGCGCCGCTGGCGGTCGGCAGCACCCGAGTTAGCGTCACAGCCCGCGATAGTCGCGGCGCGGTGGATTCAACCTCCTTCAGAGTGGATGTGGGCGTCTATCCGGACGGTTTCCGAATCAGTACCGCTGTTGGTTATGCCCGGCGGGAGAATGCGGAAGCGTTCGAGGGTAACGAGTATCGGATTGTCGGGTTTCCCGGCGCAGACAATCGCTTGCTAAGCACGCTCTTTAGCGGAAATCATAATGAGGATTGGCAGGCTTATTGGGACAATGGCAAATCGAAAGATTACTTCATAGCGTTCGACGGCTCCGACAGTTTTCGTCTCAGACCCGGGCGGGCGTTTTGGGTTATAAGAAACGGGCCGTGGCATATCAATGCGGACCTGCCTTCTGCTCCGCTCAACGCAGCCAACTCGGTGGACATCCCGCTGCAC
>CAZVSL010000790.1:0-2494 GCA_964629935.1 uncultured Calditrichaceae bacterium
GGCGCCAAATGCGGCTTTGTCAACACCTCGCGCAAAGCCGCTAACAACCACCCGGCCATGGGCGACGCAGCGTTGCGCGATGTTCTGCGTAAATCGCAAGGCTACTCGTGTGGCATTTCGGGAACCAACCAGGCCGACCATCGGCTGATGCAGAAGGGCCGCATCACCCCTGCTATAAAGAAGCGATGGCATGGCTTTGGGGCCAAGGTTGTGCGCCAGAACGCCGGGATAATCAGACGAACCCGCAGGAATGAGTCGGATATCCAGTTGCTTAAGCTCAGCCGCGAGAGAAACGAATTCCGGCCAATGACTTTGTGTTTGCTTCACTTCCTGGCTCTCGGCATCGTTCAGGCCAAAAGTGTGGCGCCATTCGTCTTCCGCAATCTCGAAAAAAACCAGCGGCTGGGAACAACGCCGGTGGACTTGCAGCAAGAGCGTGTTGAGCTTTTCTGTAGTCCACGGTAGCTGGCACAAAGCCAGCCAGGCAACCTCACTCGTCAGATTTCTTGCCGCGCTTTTTTTGCTCATTTTGGAGAGATGATCACGGAAAAATGCCGAGCTGCATATAAGAAACAGCGATCTTGTCGATGGCCACAACAAAGGCGGCCGTACGCAGATCGGTAATGTCGTCGTGCGAGACAAGTTCTTCGCGGATGGCATCGTAGGCGGTGACCATGGTTTCCTCGAGGCCGGAGTTGACCAGATCGATTTCATCCGCGCCGCGTGAGATAAAACTGCGTTCCTCCGGTGAGATTTGCTTGCCGGTGAGTCGCTCCACTGTGTTGATGAGCGCCATGTTGGAGGCTTCTTCGAAGCGTTTGCTCATCCGTCCGAATCGCACATGGCTAAGATTCTTCAGCCATTCAAAGTAGGAAACGGTCACGCCGCCGGCGTTCAGGTACATATCCGGAATGATCATGATGTTTTTCTCTCGCAGAATGCGGGCAGCCTCAGCGGTGACAGGTCCATTTGCTGCCTCGGCAACAATTTTGGCTTTGATGCGGGGCGCGTTGTCGCTGGTGATCTGTCTTTCAAGCGCTGCCGGCACCAGGATGTCGCACTCCAATTCCAGAGCGTCAGCGGTCTGCTTGAAGTTCTTCGCGCCCGGGAAGTTGAGTGTGCTGCCGGTTTCCTTGCGATGAGCTTGCAAAGTATCGATGTCAATGCCGGCCGGATTATAGATTGCGCCGTCATATTCCGCGACGGCCACGATGATTGCGCCGGCGTTTTGAAAAGATTTCGCGGCATGATAACCGACGTTGCCCAACCCCTGAATCACGACGCGCTTGCCCTCGATGCCAGATTCCAGACCGAGCTTTTTCATATCTTCAGCATAGCTGAGCGCCCGCCGGACACCGTAGAAAACGCCGTTGCCGGTTGCCTCTACCCTGCCCTGGATGCCGCCCTGTTGTAGCGGCTTGCCTGTCACACAAGCGGCCGCGTCGAGAGCGCCAGGATTCAGGGCGATGTAGGTGTCTGCGATCCAGGCCATTTCGCGCGCACCCGTGCCATAATCCGGAGCAGGCACATCGACGCCCGGACCGATAAATTGTTTTTTGACCAGCTCGGCTGTATAGCGGCGTGTGATCCGTTCCAACTGCGTTTCGTTGTACTCCCTCGGTTCAACCTTAATCCCGCCTTTAGCGCCGCCAAACGGGACATCGACAAGCGCGCACTTATACGTCATCAGCGCTGCCAGCGCTTTCACTTCGTCTTCGCTGACCATCTCGCTGTAACGAATGCCGCCCTTGACTGGCAACTTATGATGGCTGTGCTCCACGCGAAAGGCATGGATGATCTCATAGCTGCCATCGTCATTCTTAAGCGGAAATTTCAACGAGTAGATACTGTTACAATACTTGATCTGGTCGAGCAGACCCGCCGGATGCACAGTAAGCTCTGCGGCGCTGTCAAAGAAAGCCAGAACATTCTCAAAAAACGACCGTCTGTTTTGAGCCATTTTTTCTCCAATGTGACTTGTTTAGGTTAACACGGAGGGAACACGCAGTTGCATTGTCTTTCATATAATTAAAGCATGGCAGGAGAAAAAGCAAGCAATTTAACAATGGTGAGAATAGCCTGCACAAGGCAGGAATCCATCATGCTGTGCAGAAGTTGGAAAAAAAGATGGTGAAAAAGGCCGGCTTCTTGCCAGCCTTCTCAAGCAAACATCATCAGGACTATAAGACTTGCATCGCTGCATTGGCAGCTTCTACTGTGGCATCGAGGTCCTGCTCGGAGTGAGCCAGAGAGACGAAAGCGGCCTCGAACTGGGATGGCGCCAAATAAACGCCGCGCTGCAGCATTTCATGAAAAAACTTGCCATATCGCGCCGTGTCAGATTCTTTGGCGGAGGTGAAGTTGGTCACTTTGGAGGCTGTGAAAAACAGACAGGACATGGCGCCGACGCGCGTTTGAAACACAGGAACCCCCGCTTTCGCCGCAGCCAGTTTCAGTCCCTCCTGCAGTTGTGCTGAACGCGCTTCAAGTTGCT
>CAZVSL010000791.1:0-2490 GCA_964629935.1 uncultured Calditrichaceae bacterium
ACTCCGCGCGCACTTTTTCATAATTGCTGAGCTCGACGGTCATGACGATCTCGGCGTCCGCAGGAATCAAGAATTCCTCGGTTTGCTCACCGCGTTCTGAAAACAGCGCCGCGCCTTCTTTCTGAAAATCTTCAAAGGTTAGCGGCGAGCGCGGCACCGGACTCTTGCCGGTCAGGGTCTCCAACGTGCTCAACTTGTTCAGCACTTCTCCGCTGAGGCTAAACGGTCCCGACTTGCCGCGCGACTGCACGCCATACTCCTGAGTTTCTTCGAAGGAGTGGTAGGCGTAGATGGCTTCGGTCTCAACGGATTTGTCGTTTTCAAAGCTGCCCCAGTATTCCTTCTCAAACAAAAAGCGTTTCAGTTCCAGGTAGAAGCAAAGCTCCTGCAGGGTATCGAACCGGGAGGTCTGGTGCAGAAACTCCATGGTCAGGTGGCGGTCGATAAAACTGAACTTGGCCTGTTTGGCGTGGACTTCAGCGCTGTATTTTTTCTCGAGATAGGTCTGGCACAACTGCTTCATGAGCGCGCCGGGGTTTTCAGTTGCATCGATGAGCTTCTTGAGCAGGTTGATGGTTTCGTGATAGCGCTCGGTCTCCCAGGCGCAGCGCACGTGCAGGTCGGCGGCCTGCGGCAGATAGCCGGTTTTGTTGAGCAGCTTGGCCGTGACCTCGCGGCATTTGTCGAACTTGTTCTGTTTGTAGTAGGTCACAGACAGGTGGCGTGCGATCTTTTCGAATTGCGGGTTATCTTCACGCAACGCCATTTCGTAAACTTGCAACGCGCCTTCATCATCGCGGCGGTCTTTCAGAAAAGACCTGGCGAGAACTTCGTAGATCTCGGCGTTGTTGGGTTCATAGCGAATCGCTTTCTGGTATATCTGCAACGCCTGGTCGTCAAAGCGCTTGAGACCGATCAAGGCTTTGCTCAGGTTCGTGTAGATGTGTTTGTTTGCGACCCTGAATTCCAGCAGTTGGTTATAGCGCTTGGCAGCCTCGCCAAACAGGCCTTTTTCCAGGTAGGCATCCCCCAGCGCCATGATCATGATAAGCAGGTCTTTGTTATTTCGTGCGTCCACTTTATTTGGGTAGCCCGTTATTGAACCCTGACAGGGTTAGCGTTAAATCTATATCGCAAAAGTTTTCATGCGTTTTAGTTCCTTATCCACGGCTCTTTCGATGAGCTTGATGGCATCGGCATCCTTTCTGCCTTCGATGATGTAATGTTTGGCGACGATGGTATAAAGCTCATCGCGCCACTCAAACGGCACCCGAAACCTGAGGATAAGCTCGAAGATCCGGAGCGCCCGTTTGTCGCGCCGGTTATCGAGATAATAGATGCGCGCCAGCTTATGATACAGGTGCAGCTTTTCCGGATTTTGCTCCACCAGCGCTTCCAGGATAGGGCTGGCCTTGCGTTCGTTGCCGCGCCAGATCCAGAAGTTGGCGCGGAACTCCGGCGACAGCCAGAACAGCCCGAAAATCAGCGTTATGCCGAACAGGATGATGGGCAAACTCAGGAGCGTCATGTGTCTAACCTACTGCGTGCAATAAAAACAACCATGGATGTCAACGTCTCTGCAAGCTATTTTGTTTTCTATTGCATGTCCGGCAACTGTACGCCCGACACCTTACGAATCACGTTGTTTGATGAATCGATTAAGAAGATCGAAAAGTCGCCGGTGATGATCGGCGTTTCGTCTTCACGGTAGGGATGGATACTGTCGATTACCAGCCCGCGTTGTTCCAGATTGGCCGCATTGTAATCGCGCGCGCTGTTGAAAAACACCACAGCAAGCATCGCATCTTCGCTGACAGGTGAACGTTGGATTGATTCCGGCTGTGCTACCGCATTGCGCGGGTTGCGGATGCTGGCTGCCGGCATGGCATAGTTTGCCTTTGGCTGTCCCTGTTCGCTGCGGGCAGAACTGGTCTGCGTGTTGTGCGAACGTCCTTTGTTGTTGAAATTCTGCAAGGCCATGCCGAACATGAAGCAGAGCAATCCCGTCAGGAGCACCAAACCGGGAAGCATGAATCTACGTTGATTGATTGTCGTCATAATTGGATTTTGGTTCATCTGCAGTTGCGGTTCTGAGTAGTTGTCCTGGATGAATCTATCTATTTTGCTGCTGAGTTTCTCGCCTTCTTCCGGGATGGTAGTGGACACGCCCTGTCTGTGGGTTTCTTTGCTGTTCTGGTTGACACGGGCCACCGCCACGGTGACATTGTCCGAGCCGTCGCGCCGCAACGCTTTTTGTATGAGTCGCCGCGACAGGGCATCCACGGAGCCGTTGCTCTTTTCGAACATTTTTTTGATGTCAGCGGCGCCGACAGAACCGTGAAGTCCGTCGGTGCACAGAATGTAGATATCATCTTTCTTGTATTTTTCACAATGGATATCGATTTTCACCTGCGGTCCGGTGCCGAGTGCGCGCGTGATCACGTTCTTTTGCGCGAATGTCTCAATCTGCTCTTCGTTGATTTCGTTGTC
>CAZVSL010000792.1:0-577 GCA_964629935.1 uncultured Calditrichaceae bacterium
AGCCAGATCATCGATGCGCACGCGCTCGATAGCTTGCATGACTGCACCGTCCGATTCGCCCGCGCCGCGGGCGAGAAATTCCCCGAAGGAGATAAGCTTGTCGTGTTTTGGCAACTCTGTCGTGTTCAGGGCAACGATGAGCTGCAGATGCTCAAGCTGCTGACGCATCTGCATAATTTCGCTGACCAGGCTGTTGCCAGATACAAACAGGATGCGGGAATCTGAGTGCTCCAGAATATACTGTAACGTCTGCGGCGTGGCGTTGGTTGGCATGGGCACGTCGACGATACCGCACGCCAGACAGGCGAGATCGATGCAGACCATGTCCAGATTATTGTCTGAGAGAACGGCGACTCTGCACGGTTCGGAGCCTGGCGAAATCTCCGCCATTGCGGTTAATAAGCCTTTCGCCACACCGAATATCCGGCTTTGCAGCTCGCGCCAGGAGTGGTTCGTGACATTTCGGCCCTTGATGGTCTTGAATACGGGTTTTTCACCATACTCCTGCACCCGCTGCAACAGCATGCGTCCGGTTGCAAACTGACTGCTTTCAATCAGTTCGAGCAGCAGGTCGAAC
>CAZVSL010000792.1:587-2487 GCA_964629935.1 uncultured Calditrichaceae bacterium
TCTCAGCTTTATAGACCCTGGTCAGTAGCTCCGATCTTCTGGCGGCATTTAAAAACTCATGGATCTGTTTCCGGCACGCAGCTTGCTCTGCCTCGGGGCAATTATCGAGCTGTGTCCGCAAACTCTTTCCGAGTTTGAGGCAAAGCTGCAAATCGAGATTCGACACCAGCTCTTCGCGCCGGCCGTCGCCGTTGTTTAGCATGTTGATGAACCTGATGACTGACTCATCGGACATGGTGGTCTTTGTCTCCTGAAGTGCATGTTCAACTCGCTGCATCAGGTCTGTGGCCGTGGATTGGGTCATGATATCCTCTCAGGGCTGTGACTTCTCTGACTCCTGAAAAAGTAGTTGTGTCGGCAACCTTGGAATTAGGTTCGGATTTGACTTGATGTTTCTCATCTCAATTAAAGAGGCATGAACAACAAATACAAGCTATTTTCATTTTTGAGTCTTTTTGCGGCGCCGCCATTCAAGATAAAGAATATTCCTTTTGTTTTCACTTGCATTTACGACGCAGAAGTATTATCATTTGTGTTTGAGATTGAATTGCAATTGAGGTGAAGATGGGAATACGAAACGCGGAACTGGCATTTAAAGAGTATCTTGCTTCGCAGAAATTGAAGTACACTTCGGAGCGGCGCGAGATATTTAAAGAGATTATGTCATCTGATGCCTATTTCGATGCCGATGACCTGATTAATCGTATGAAAACGCATGAAAAAAGAGTATCGCGGGCGACGGTTTACAGAACACTGGACTTGCTGGTGAGATTGGGTATCTTGCATCGTTTGAGCCTTGGTCACAAAACTTCTCTTTATGAAAACAACCTGAATTGGAAGCAGACTGGTCATCTGGTTTGCATCAATTGTGAAGCAGTGCGTGAATTCAAAGTTGCTCGCACAATCGATGAACAGATCTGGGAAACTTGCGGCGCGCTCAACTTTCGACCGCAAAATCGCTCTGTTCAGGTTTATGGTTTATGCGAGGCGTGCGAGAGCCAGTCGTTGGACGGATTGGTTCAAGCAGGCATTGCAGAAACAGAGAACAACAATACAAACTGATCGGAAGAGTCATGTCGAGTAATAAAAATGATGATGTAAGGAATGTTATTATCATCGGTTCAGGGCCGGCAGGATATACGGCAGCAACCTACAATGCGCGCGCGATGCTGGCGCCGCTTGTGTTTGCAGGACCTGAGCCGGGCGGCCAGCTTACCCTGACTACGGATGTGGAGAACTACCCTGGCTTTCCTTCAGGCGTGATGGGCCCGGATTTGATGAACGCAATGCGCGAACAGGCCGAACGGTTTGGCGCTGAAGTGATCTGGGATTCCGTGACCAAAGCGGATTTTTCAAAACGCCCGTTTGAGGTCTTTAGCGGAGACAAGAAATATCAGGCGCGATCCGTCATCATTTCATCCGGCGCTTCCGCGAGATTGCTGGGGCTCGAATCTGAAAAGAAGTTGATGGGCCACGGCGTTTCCACCTGCGCTGTTTGTGATGGCGCCTTTTATAAGGAGAAAGAAGTCATCGTGGTGGGCGGAGGCGATACAGCCATGGAAGATTCGACGTTTCTGACGAAATTCGCTAAAAAGGTGTATGTGGTGCACAGGCGTGACCAGTTGCGGGCATCGAAAATTATGCAGGATCGTGCTTTCGAAAATGACAAGCTGGATTTTATCTGGAATACCGTGGTTGAGGAAGTTCACGATGTAGACAAGGGCGAAGTCACCGGCGTGACGCTCAGGAACGTAAAGTCAGGTGAAACCCTGGAGCGTGACATAGACGGGGTTTTCATCGCCATCGGGCACCAGCCGAACACAGACATATTCCGGGGTCAGATCGAAATGGACGACGTCGGCTACATTCAAACAAAAGAAAAGACCATGACCAGCGTCGA
>CAZVSL010000793.1:0-2478 GCA_964629935.1 uncultured Calditrichaceae bacterium
GCCACGGATTGCAGCAATCTCCGGCAGTGGGGCGAGCCATCAGTGAGCTGATCACCCACGGCAGCTTTCGCACCCTGGATCTGAGCAAATTTGCATTCGAACGATTTGTGCAAGGTGAGCTAATTATTGAGCGGAATTTGGTCTAAAGGTTCTGCAACCCCCTTCCCTCCAATAACCACGTCGACGTACATCGTGAGCACAGAAATGTTGCGGGATGCGGACCACGCCCTCGTCCTTTCTCCTATAATTTTGGTTTCACAAACCTAGGGGAACGAAATCTCATGAATCAGCCAGCGGCGAGGCCTCGCGATCATATTCTTTGTTGAGTTTGCTTATCACTTTGGGCTCGGCAATGATGGTGAGGCGGTCGTTCTCTCGCAGCACAGTGCGGCCGCGCGGTATGATTATTCTGCCATTGCGATGAATAATGGCTATCAGGCTGCCTTCCGGCATGCTCAGGTCGCGCACTGCTTTGCCGATCATCTCTGCTGTTCTGCCTGTCTTGTTCAGGTGCAATGCAATGGCGTGCTCCTCCCGCAACAGGAGTTCCTTCAGGGCCACTTCATCAGGCGCCCTCAGTAAATTCCCTATGAACTCGTCATCGTCGACCTCAACGGCGACCTGGTCCGCTATCTGAGCCAGAAGGCGCAGATGCTGACCGGGGTTTTCCTCCGGGCTGACCAGGAAAAAGAACGCATACACAGGCTGAACGGTCGCATGGTCGCCCAAAAATTCATCGTCGATATCTACATTAATTCCGCTGGCAGTGCGAACGATCGCAACTTCAGGGTGCTTCAGGTCCGGCAGACGCATGTGAGGCAGGGCGACGCCATTTGAAACCGGCGTTGCGCCAACACGCGTCCCTTCAAGAAAGCTTTCCTGAAACAGCTCCACGGAAGCCGGAATGCGTTTAGCCAGTTTTTCCGAGGCACTCTCCACAACAGTCTGAAAGCTGCGGCAGTCAGGCAGGTCGACAAAAACGGCGCGAGCGATAACCATATCAAACGGATCTTCCTGGCGTGCCCCTTTCTCCTTCATTATGCCGCGCAGCTCCCGCTCCAACCCCTCAAAACGACGCTTGCCGAGACGAGCGAAATAATGATATATCGCACCATCTCGAGTAATCCGCTTGCGGCCATAATACATGTACCAGCCCGTTCCAAGGGCTATCAATCCGGTGGTGAACAACGCTGGCATCCAACCCATCTCTGCAATTAGAAACATGGGAGCAATCAAGCCGGCTAACTGCATCCACGGATACAACGGCGATTTGTATCCCGGATCATAAGCCTCAAGGCCGCTTTCTCTCATGATGATCACCGCCAGGCAACTCAGACCGAACAGCAAGAGTTGAAAGGCGCCAGCGAGCTTGGCGATCTTGGTAGGATCGAAGGCAACAATGCACAAGATGATCAAACCAACGGTAACATAGATGGATACTTTCGGTGTACGGTACTTGCTCAGATATCGGAAATAGCGAGGCATTAAGTGGTCCCGGCTCATTGCCAGTGGATAGCGTGAGGCGCTGAGAATACCGGCGTTGGAAACCGAAAAGAAGGCCAGAACGGCCGCAACGGTTAAGGTCACCCTACCAACCTCACCGAACAGCACTTCGGCTGCGGCAGCAACCGGGGTCAGATTGTGTTTGAGCACATCCAGCGGGATCACGCCCACCATCACGGTCGTGCCAACAGTATAAATGAGAATAGCTGTACCCAGGGCAAGAAACATCGCCAGCGGTAGATTCCTCTCCGGATTGCTGACCTCTTCAGACACACTCGCGATCTTGGTCAGGCCGACATAGCTAATGTAAACCAAACCAGCCGTTGCATAGATCGAGTCAAAACTCCTGGCAAAAAAATCCCTGAAATGACTTGCCTGAAGCTGAAAGAGGCCAAACCCCATAAAGGAACCAAGAATGGTAAGCAGCACAACCACCAAGATCACCTGAAATCC
Organism: uncultured Calditrichaceae bacterium; assembly: GCA_964629935.1. Lineage (GTDB taxonomy): Bacteria > Zhuqueibacterota > Zhuqueibacteria > Oceanimicrobiales > Oceanimicrobiaceae > CAZVSL01. The sequence goes on from CAZVSL010000793.1 coordinate 1,957, forward strand.
GCCTGATTTCTTAACTCCGAACAGATTGAGCCAGCCAAACACAATGGCCAGGCCGATGGCCAGTGGCGCCATGGGTGTATCCGGAAAAAACAGAGTAATATAGGCGCCCATTCCAACCAGCGCAAAGGCAGTCTTCAGAATGAGCGCAAGCCAGGTGCCCGCTATTGTACCAAGCAGCGGACCCATGCTACGATCGACAAAGTAGTAAATGCCGCCGGAACGCGGCATGGCGGTCGCCAGCTCGGCCATGCAAAACACGGCTGGCAAAAGATGGAGCGCTGCGAGCAAATAGCTGACAATCACCGCCGGCCCGGCCTGACCCGCAGCAAGACCGGGCAACAGGAAAAACCCCGAGCTCAGGGTCGCACCGGTTGCAACAGCGTATATTTTGAATAGCGATAGCTCCTTCTTCAGGCGTTTGGACTTGCGCAAGGTAACCTCGTCTCTGATAATATACTGAAATTAGTGGTACAAATTTAGAACATTCTGCAAACAAGGTCAACGTGTTTGTGTGTTAAAGTG
>CAZVSL010000794.1:0-2470 GCA_964629935.1 uncultured Calditrichaceae bacterium
ATTGACGCCGGTCTCTTCAAAAGTCAGCGAGCCGATAAACAGACTCATGGTAAATCCGATGCCGCAAAGCACTGCCGTGCCATAAAGGGAAGACCATTTCACACCTTCCGGCAATTTCGTCAGACGCAGTTTGATACCAAGCCAGCAGAAGACAAACACACCGACCTGCTTGCCGAGAAACAACCCCAATACAATGCCGATTGAGACACCATGAAACAACTGCTCCAGCCCCATGCCCTCAAGACGGATGCCAGCATTGGCAAACGCAAACACAGGTAGAATGACAAACGCCACGAGCGCATGAAGATCGTGCTCTAACTCCTTCAAAGGGGAGCTTTGCGGATTCTTACGGGAACGCAACGGAATGAACAACGCCAGGATCACACCGGCAAGCGTCGCGTGTACGCCGGATTTCAACATGGCGGTCCACAATCGCCAATTTTGAAACGGAAGAGAAGGTGGAGTCCAGTGTCGAGCCGGCTGAGGTGACCATGATAAAGTTGGTCACCAGCATCATGAAAATCCCGAAAGTCCTGGAGACTTCCACAGCAGCCTGACCATCCAGGCCCAATTGTGCCCCGTAGATTCCCACGAAGCTGAACAGCAGAATACAGAGAAAGCCGACCACCGTGGCGGCGAGATAGCTTTTCAGCGTGGTCTTTTCGTCGGCGATGAAGCCGCGGTCGGTCAGCACCGGATCGTGAAACGGATAGCTGAAGATCTGGATCGTCGCCACGAACAGCAGATTCATGCCGGTGGCCATGCTCCATTCACCCGAGCTCAAAAATGGCGTAATCGAGCCCTGCCGTGGGATAATGATCCCCAGCACGATGAACAGCAGCACGCCAAACAAGGCCATCTGAAACATGTCCGTGATCAGCGAGCTGCGCAGCCCGCCTTTCAAGGCATACGCCAGAGTGAGCGTGGTGAACACAATGACGGCAGCGATGTATTGCGGCGAGCCGGTCTCGCCAAAGTAGGTGCCGATGACAGCGGTGTTGGACCAGACCTCATTCAGCAGACGAACGCCGATCAACAAAGAAAACAGAAAGATGGCAGGGCGACCAAACTTGCTTTCCAAAAAGTGGTGCAGACTCCGGATGCCCCCCTGTTTGCGCATCTGATAAATAACCACTCCGGCAACCAGAAACGACAGGTAGTACACCGCGTAGGCCACGCCTCCCACAATACCAAAGCTCATGCCCAGGTTCGCGGCATTGGTGATCGATTTGGCGAAGATCCAGGAAATGGTGAGACTGAAAGTCAGCACCAGAAAACCGGGCTGCACATTTCGGGTCGATACACCGGAAAAGAAGGTTTCCTTGCTTCGGGCCGTTGGCGATATCAAAAACAGCAGGACAGAGGTGGCCAAAATGATGAGCCACTGGAGCCAGATGGCATTATTGATCATGTAGCGTCCCCATAGCGGTCCTAATCAGACACGCAACAAGATAGGTGATGAACCGGTACAAATTCAAGCAAGTACTTGTAATTAAGGAAAAATCAAGCTATACTATTAATCTGAAAATTCACATTTATCATGCATGTCTTGGTTAAGTTCTGAACAAACAAAGACATAGCAAAACAGTAATTCCAAGGTAAATTTTTCAGTTAGCCCGATCTTAGCAATAACAAACGGAAAAACCATCTTGAATAACGAAACCAACTCTATCGTAGAACCGCATCACAATCCGTTACCGGAAGTAACACTCGAACAATTGCCCGAAAGCTTGCGTAAGGCTGCCGAACGTGTTGGCTGGCAAACTTTGATGCCGGTGCAGGCGCGGACCATTCCCTACCTGATTGCTCGTCGGAATATGATGATCCAGGCCAGGACAGGCAGCGGCAAGACCGGCGCCTTCCTGCTGCCCATGCTCGAACGTCTCGATGCAAATCAGGCGGAATGCCAGGCGCTGGTTCTGGTGCCGACGCGCGAGCTTGCACGGCAAGTCTGGCAGGAAGCCGTCAATCTGTGTGGTGAAAAGGGATTGCGCTCAGTGGCTGTGTATGGCGGCGTGGGATACAAACCACAGATGGATGCGCTGCGCAAAGGCGCGCATATCGTCATTGGCACGCCCGGCCGCGTGCTCGATCATCTGCTCAAACGTACGCTCCAGCTCAACCATCTCAAAATGCTGGTGTTTGACGAAGCGGACCGCATGCTGTCTATGGGCTTCTATCCCGATATGAAGAAGATGCAGACGCATCTGCCCAAACGCAAAATCCACACCTGCATGTTCTCGGCCACGTTCCCAATGTTTGTTATGCGTACAGCCAGTGAGTTCATGCAAGAGCCGGAATTCCTTTCACTCAGCAGTACTCAGGTGCATGTCACGGATACCGAGCACGTCGTTTATACCGTGCCGGCAATGGACCGTGACCGTTGCCTGGTGCGTCTGATCGAAATCGAAAATCCGGCATCGGCCCTGATCTTTTGCAATATGAAAGACACGGTGCACTACGTGTCAGT
>CAZVSL010000795.1:0-2462 GCA_964629935.1 uncultured Calditrichaceae bacterium
TGGTTTCACGTGAGGAGGCACTTCAGTAGCGCGATACACAAATCCAGCTTAGTACACAGCGAAAGTTTCTAAGCGGAGTCACCCTGAGCGAAGTCGAAGGGTGACGAGCTACGTTTGACACCTTGGCCATGGTGATTGAAAATCGGGATTAGGTTTTGAAATCGTGTCACGCTTCAACGGATTTTTTTTAGGATTATTGCAATAATGAAATAATGAAATAATGAAATAATAAGAAGGAGGAACCATGAGGAGGCTAATCTTGACTCTGTTTGGCGCTTGGGTTGGTATGGTCACAACGTTTGCTGTGGCACAAGAGGACAACGGCAACAATTTCGAAATGAGCTGGTCGGCTGATTTTTCTGTTTTCAAGGGAGATCAGGGAAAGGGCTTGACTGCATTTGCACCTGCCGATATCGACCAGGATGGACATAAGGAATTCTTTGTCTACGACAAAGTCTTTGGTATCCCGTCCTTTGATCGATTGCTTTGCTTCGAGGCTGCCGGTAATGACAGCTTCGAGTTGGTGTGGTCCCAGGAATACGACCGCTGGGCGGATGATGAAGGTCATGGCTTGACTGTAGCCGACCTGGACAATGATGACAAGGATGAGTTGATCGTAGCAGCACAGACAAATATTTTCATTTACGAGTGGGACGGGACGACTTTCGAGTCTGGCGGGGGACTGCCCCAGGAACCAACTGCAACCATCGACCCACTTTTCGATAATTCAGGAAATGCCTGGATACGTCTAATTCATGTAGGTAACCTCGATCCTGACCCGGTTGATGAGATGTTCCTGGGCTACTTTGGTGAGTCCGGATTGTATAGTGTTATCATGTCATTGCCAAGCCAGGATTTTTCTGTAGCGGACTGGAAATTCGAATTTGCTGATGACTTTACCCCTTGGCGCTGTGGCGGCATCGCTATCGCTGATTTTGATGGTGACGGTGGCATAGATTTTTGGACTTCACATTTCAATGATCTGGCAGCGACACGCGTTTATGAGAACGTGGGTGTTGACAATTACGAGATCACTTACACAACCCTGCCGGAAGAACTTGTCCTGGATCCTCCTTATGACTCCACCATCGCCAACGCGATATTCCATGATTTCGATGGCGATGGTCAAGGGGAGCTGCTGATTATGGATTCACACGGTTATATGTATATCATCACCAAAGAATCATCCAATGATTTTACCGACTTTGGATCATCTGCATACAATTTCGTGACCCGGTTCCCCTTACCTGAACCTCATGCCGGATTTATGCGGAGCGGTTTCATGGGTGACCTGGATCTGGACGGCAAACCAGACATCTACTACAATGTAAACAAACTGGAAGCAGTGCTGGATCTTGAGTATCAGGGAGGACCGATATTGGATGAGAGCAGTTGGATCAAGTATCAGATATATAAAGGACACAAGCTCGTTTTCGGTCATATTCAACCGGCAGGTGACCTGGATGGCGATGGCAGAGGCGAGATCGTAATCGCAGGTAATGGTGACGAAGTAGCCAATCTGCAAATTATTGAGAACCAGGATGCTGTTACACATGTTGAGAGTCCTGAGACAGTGGTTCCAAGCCATTTCACGTTATATCAAAACGTTCCCAATCCTTTTAATGCTGGGACGAGTATCCGCTTTGACCTCAAGAGGGATAGCCATGTCTCGCTTACCATCCACGACTTGTTGGGACAAAAGGTTCGAGGACTCATAAGTGGTGAGCGTATGGCTGGCTCCCATAATGTCACGTGGGATGGTCTGGATGATTCTGGGATCCATGTCGGCAGTGGTCAATACTTCCTTACACTGAGATCCGCAGGTCTGCAGGCTACAAGGAAACTGACCCTGATAAAATAATAAGTAGCAGAATTTTGAAAAGATGGTTGACAAGGGGATTTTTTCTGCTATATTAGTAATATAGTTGACTATACATTTAGACATATATTCATTATCTTGGCCCAACCTTTTGTATTCAGAGCATGAATTCTGCTACACGCTCCATCCTGAGAGGAGGTGGTACTCCAAAAATGTAGAGATAGTGCGGTTAGGCACACAGGTAAGTAAGATTAATTGGCATGTGTGCTATTATGAACGCAAAATAGGAGAGAGGTCATGAAAAGGAAAACTCATGCCTTACTCGTGCTGAGCTGGAGTTTGGTTTTTTTGTTTACTGTGACGAGTTGGGCGCAAGAAAGCGAACCTAATGACACGTTTGCAAACGCAGACCTCGTTGTTTTGAACGAGTATCTGGATGCAACTTTGTCCGCCACGGATACCGTGGACATTTTTACGTTTGAGGCGGATTCTACAAAGATGTACACCCTCAACAGCATCGCACCAGACAGAGATCTTAATTTAAAGGGCTTTTTTGACGTACATGTCTTTTTTGAAGATGATCTTGACAATCCAGTCGTGAGCGATACTCGCACTCGCTATGATGGCTGGGGATTTCGTTTGT
>CAZVSL010000796.1:0-2460 GCA_964629935.1 uncultured Calditrichaceae bacterium
CGCCGTTCGGACCTTCGCAGATATCGCCAGCACGACGCTGACAAAGGCCGTGAAATAGAGTAGATAAACCAGGGTCAGCGCAATGACGCGCGGCGCCAGTGCGGCAAAGCTCTCTGCTTTGGCGCCGACGACGAGTACCACCACCGCAATAACGGCAGCCGGCAGGACGATAACCGCCAGGGCCAGCGCCACGCCGAGCATCTTCCCCAGTGCCAGGTCACGGCCGGGAAGACCCAAACTTTTGAGTTGCCGGAGCGTTCCGCTTTCCCGCTCACCCGCAAAGGCAGCAAAGGCCAGGATGATGATCAGTAACGGAATGAGGTACTGCAGGCTCCAGGCGGCGGTCAGTTCACCGAAGCGCTGTAGAGAGGTGGTATCTTCTACGGGCCGGAAACCGGCGGGGTCCTGGGCATGCGCTTCCAACCAAATCGCGGTTCCGAGATAGGCGTTCAACCCGCGATCGACATAGGAAAGAAAAGGCGTGGGTTTGAAAGCATAGTATGAAAAATGGGCAGCCGAATGGGGATTTCTCGGTCCCTGGCTCAACCAGGTTTTGCGATCTGCGCTACGCGCCGCTTCACGGTCTGTGCGGGCTTGTTCGGCATGCTGCCAGCCCGTGGCCAGCGCCAGCACCAGCAGCACCAACAGCACCGCAGACAGCCAGCGGAAGCGGCCGTCGCGCACCATTTCGATGAATTCTTTTTTGGCGATTACGACCATCATTTTGCCCTCCGTTTGTGGATTAAAAAATCAAAGGCGCCGCTTGCGCAGCGGTGATTCTGAAGAACCGCCCATTTTCGTCCTGCACATGCAATCTGAAAATTCCTGTGACTTGAATGGGCTCAACGGTATATCTAATTGCCCGGATGCTATACACTTCCATGTGTGAGCCAATACCACCGCTGCTACAGAAGTCACACCCTCCGGAGGTTGCGGATAGGATAAAATGCTTCTGTTTCGTCTCCGCTTGCAGCGGGATCATAAATCCGACAATCGTGATGCGCTGTCCATGCAGCTTTTTGATCTCATCATCGAAGACGGGCGTCCACTCTCCATCTCGATTCTGCCAATCCATTGCTTTGTAGAACAAGGTCCAATCCACCGCAATGGCCGGGTCAGGCTCACCGTCGTGGCAAGCCGCAAACGCGAATAACATGACCAGAGACGTGATTTTCGGAAACAGATTCATCATTCGTGCATGTGTTCGAGGTAGATTTTTTCCAGGTCGGCGTGCGAGATTTCTTCGGTGCTCAGCGTCTGCACCAGCGAACCACGCCGCATGATGCCCACGCGCGCGCCGGTTTCTTTGGCGCGAAACAGATCGTGGGTGGTCATGAGTACGGCCACGCCGCTTTCAGCCAACTGCTTCAGGAGCACGGCGAATTCATTGCCGGCCTTCGGATCGAGTCCCGACGTCGGCTCATCGAGCAGCAGCGCTTCGGCCTTCTTCGCCAGGGCGATGGCGATACCGACTTTCTGCCGCATGCCCTTGGAATAGGTGGAGACACGCTTGTCGGCGGCTGCCGCGTCCAGCCCGACGCGGGCGAAAAAATCCAGGTAATCTTCTTTCGCGTAGTGGTCATGTCCGGCCAGGGCGCTGAAATACTCCAAATTTTCCAGGCCGGTGAGATTGCCATACAGCATTACCTGCTCGGGGATGTAGGCAACGTACTTCTTGGTTTCGATGGGATGTTCGGTGACCTCGAGACCCTTGATTTTTGCCGCCCCCGCTGTGGGCTCGATGAAATCGAGAAACAGGTTGATGGTGGTGGTCTTGCCTGCCCCGTTGGCGCCAAGCAGGCAAAAGATTTCGCCCGGCTCGATTTTCAGGTTGAGATTGTCGAGCGCGATGGCGCCGTTGTAGTTTTTGCTGAGATTTATCGCTTCTAACATGATGCTCCTCCTGTTCATTTGGTTATTCAGGATTTGTGCAAACGGAACGCCTCATCCAGTTCCGGGTGAGGTGTGCTACCGAGAATGCGGTTGGCCATGTATTCGCCAATGGCCGGACCGTGTTTGAAGCCGTGCCCGTTGCCGGCGCCCATGATCCAGACGTTTTCCATCTGCGGGTGGCGGTCGATGATGAAATGGGTGCCTTCCTCGCTGTTGGTGACCTGGCAGACCCGCGTTTCGGTAATGGGCTGTCCCTTTAATGCGGGAAAGCGCTGCGCCACGAACTCGTGTGCGCGTTTGGCTTCGTAGGGATTCACCAGCCGTTCGTCCGTGTCCGGGTCGAACTCGTTTAAATCGGGATAGACTGCGACTTTGAAGCCCCGGCCATCAAAATCCGGGAAGCCCCAGTAGCGTGACCCCATGAAGGCCCACTCTGGCAGGTTAGGATGCACAAAGCGGGTATCTCCCGCCGGAATGCCAAAGAAGAAGGTCTCGCGCCGGCGGACGGTCAGACGCGGATGCAACAGATCGGGGAGAACCTTGATCAGCCAGGGACCACAGGCGAAG
>CAZVSL010000797.1:0-2454 GCA_964629935.1 uncultured Calditrichaceae bacterium
AGCCCGGCGGCAGGTGTCTCAGCATCGGTGCTTGCTTGCCACTTTAGTATCAATGAAGTCTCGGTGGAGTCGGCGCGATAAACCGTTGGAGCCTGCGCTTTGGTATTGGCTTGCGTCGTGTAGTTGCTATACAATTTGGCGATACGGTCGCTGGTGGAGGATCCGGTCAGCAAAATGTCGAGGTCGCTGTCGTTATCGTAATCTACCCAGCCAGCGGAGCCGAAGATGGTGCCATCCAGAAACGCGTTGATGTCTGTAAACGAGCCGCCGTCATTGCGGTAGACACGCGATATACGCGCGAACTGGTTATCAAAGCCGCTGAGCAGCACATCCAGATCGCCGTCATTGTCGAAGTCGCCCCAGGAAGTTTCGCCGTTGGAAACGCCTTCGATGGCGGCGCCGGTATCCGTGAATTGCCCGCTACCATCATTTTGATAGATGCGCGTGACCCGGCCATTGGCAGAGGAGCCTGAAAGCAGGAGGTCGAAGTCGCCGTCACTGTCATAATCGCCCCAGTCGCCGGAGCTGCTGGTGACGCCGATCAGACCGGCGTCCAGCTCGGTGAAGCTGCCGGCGTCGTTACGATAGAGCTTTGCGACGCTGCCCTGACCCCGGGCCGTGCCGGTGAGCAGTACATCAGGATCGCCGTCATTATCGAAGTCTGCCCAGGCTACCTTCCCGCTGGAAACGCCTGTCAGTCCGGCCTGCGCATCCACGAACAGGCTGTCGTCGTTGCGATACAAAGTGGCGGTACTGAGTCCGCTTTGCGTCAGACCTGCAACCAAAAGGTCGAGGTCGCCGTCGTTGTCAAAGTCAGCCCAGGCTATGGAGCTTTGAAATACGCCGGTCAGTCCGGCAGCGATATCCGTGAAGCTGCCGGCGCCGTCGTTGCGGTAGATACGGGCCACGGCCTGGTTCTGACTGGAGAAGCCTGTGATAGCCACGTCAAGCAGACCATCGCGGTTGTAGTCCGCCCAGGCTACGGAGCTGGCCGCAACGCCGGTGAATCCGGCATCTATATTGACAAATTCGCTGTTGCCGTCATTACGAAACAAGCTGGCGATGCGCTGATTTGCGGCGTTCTGACCTGTAACCAGGGCGTCGAGGTCGCCGTCGTTGTCGTAATCGCCCCAGGCGACTGAGCTTGCATTCACGCCGGCGAGGGCGGCCGTTCCGACCGCATCCTCGGTGAAGTCCGCGGCAAACACACCTTCCTGTGCAAACGCAGAGCCGGCAAAGCTGTTGTCGATTGCCTGCACGCTCCAGTAGATATTTTTGAATGACCTGATCAGGGTCACGGGCAGCGACACGGAAGTGCGCTGGCCAACATTGCCGTGGGCAACAACGGTGCGTGCACCGTCAGACAATGCCTGCGGCGAGACCAGGTCCACGCCGCCCGGCGCCGTTCCCACGCGCAGATTGTAGCTCAGGCCGGCGCTTGCGGTTTGGCCATCAGTCGCAGGCTGCCACGCCAGAACGAGAAAATCTTTCGTCAGGGACGCAGCCAGGGACTGGGGTGCTGCTGGCCGTGTGTTTGGATTGGCGGCAGTATTGTCAAAGAGTTGCGTACGCGCGACGCCAGCCGTGTCAGAGCCGGTGATCATCAGGTCCAGGTCGCCATCATTGTCGAAGTCCGCGAGGCTGCCGTCTCCCTCAACAATGGCTGTCAGAGAGTCTGCGACTGCTGCAAACACATCCTGGCCGTCGTTGCGATACAGTGTCGCTGATTGCGCGCCGGCTGCATCCAGTCCCGTGAGCAGCACATCGAGGGCGCCGTCGTTGTCGATATCCCCCCAGCTAACAGACCCTTGCGCCACACCGGTAAGGCCGGCCGCGATATCGGTGAAGCCGGCGCTGAGATCATTGCGATAGATTCGGGCGATTGCGCTGCTGCCGGCCGTTTGCCCGGCGAGCAAAATGTCGAGGTCGCCATCCTGGTCGTAGTCGCCGAAAGCGGCGCTGCCGGATGTGACGCCGGTCAGCGCCTGAGTTTCACGAAAGACCGCTTTGCCATCGTTCAAATAAAGCGCAGCGACAGGCGCATTGCCGGCACGCTGGCCGGACAGGAGTACGTCCTGCGTGCCGTTGTTGTCGAGATCGCCGATACTGATGGAACCGGATTGCACATCAGGCAGCGTGGTGTTCTTCTGCGAAAAGCCGGCGCCATTAGTGATATAAACTCGCGTGTCCGGTTGCCCGGCAGCGTCTGCTCCGCAAATGATGAAATCCAGCCTGCCGTCGTTGTTCAGATCAGCGGCAGCGGCGGCGCTGCGGTGCAGGCCGGGAAAGGTGGCGATGACTTGGGTGAACCCGCCCGCTCCATCATTGCCGCGCAATTGGGCGATGGGCTGGCCGGTTGTATCCGCGCCGGTTAACAATAAATCAAGGTCGCCGTCGTTATCGAAATCCCCCCAGGTGGTCGACCCGGAAGTGACGCCCGGCAGCGCGGCACCC
>CAZVSL010000798.1:0-2451 GCA_964629935.1 uncultured Calditrichaceae bacterium
GCGCTTGCTTGTTAACTGCAAGCCCGGGTTTCGCGTTTTCACCTGATGCAGCCTGAATCGATGACCTTTTCAGGCTTGGGCGTGTTTCGGCAACCCGTGTTGACCCACCCCGATTGTGGGACTGCGTCCCCAATCGCCCCTCCGGGGAGGGGATTTTCCCAAATCCCCTCCAACGGAGGGGACAGGCTCGAAGCGCAGCGCAGAGCCAGGGGTGGGTCACGGCGGGTGACGGGCTTTTCGGCGCTTGCTGCCTCTCAATTTTAACCTCACCTTAACTCTTTTGTAAAAGTCAGATCGTATCTATGTGCGTGAATGAGTTATTAAACAAGGAGAGGTACACTATATGGAGATTATGAACGCGACCTACGAACAGACTTCTGCGAGCTCTGAGTTAAAGAAGCGTGACCTGAGCTCGGCTGGGCAGGAGCCTGTCACATTGGTCCCATCGTCACCACAAATGCCAAAGATGAAGTCTGTCCGGGCTGATCTTCGGCTTCACTATAAACGCAATCTGGAAATCGGTTTTGTTGTCACGCTTGTTTTGCTTATCGGATTTTTTCAACTTGCCAGAAGTTGGAATCTGGAGGTGGAAAGCGCCGAGACCGTTAACATCGAAATCGAGGTAGCGGATATTCCACAGACAGAGCAGTTGCATCGGCCGCCTCCGCCGCCCAAGCCCAGCATCCCCATTCCAAGCGAAGACGAGAGCATTCCCGATGACCTGACCATTGAGACGACTGATCTCGATATGAGCGACATTCCACCGCCGCCACCGCCGCCGGATACCGATGCTGAATCTCATTTCTTTGTGGCATACGATGAAGCGCCGCAGATAATAGGCGGATATGCTGCTCTGCTCAGGGTGCTGGAATACCCAAAGCTTGCTCATAAGTCCGGTATCGAGGGCAAGGTCATAGCACAGGCTTTGGTGACAGAGACAGGCATAACCGAGCGCGTGAACGTCTTGCAGGTTAAGCCAGAAGGGATGCAATTCGAACAGAGTGCGATTGCCGCCCTCAAGAAGATGAAATGGAAACCTGCCAAACAGCGGGACCGTGCGGTCAAAACCTGGATCACGGTTCCGATAGTGTTCAAGCTCACAGACTAACCCCCGGTTTGAACCTGTTGATCTTTTCCGGATATCGTGGGAGTCCTCGCCTGACGAGAACTCCCACGATTTTTTTTGTTGTAAATTGCCAGAAGATGTGGCTTCTTAGGGAGAGAAGATCGATCATCAAAAGGAGGGTCGCAACCATGCCGGAAAAAGCAATAAGAATGAAACCGAGCAAGAACATTGCGCTCATCGCGCACGACAATCGCAAGCAGGATTTGCTCGAATGGGTGAGATTCAACCGTGCGCTGCTGGCGCAACATCGGCTTTATGCAACCGGGACTACCGGCAGGCTCATTGCACAGACGCTGGACATGGATGTTCATTGTTTCAAGAGTGGACCATTAGGAGGCGACCAGCAAGTCGGCGCCAAAATTACCGAAGGCGCCCTTGACTTTCTGATCTTTTTCTGGGACCCGCTTCTGCCGCAGCCACATGATCCGGACGTCAAAGCACTCTTGCGTATTGCTGTGGTCTGGAATATTCCGGTCGCTTGTAATCGCTCGACTGCTGATTTCATCATTTCATCACACCTGATGAAGGAAGACTACGACCGTACGGTCCTTGACTATGAGACCCGGCGGCGTGAATTTGTCATGCAATCGGATACTCCCTGAAGCGACAAAGCCGCGGCGAAAATCGGAATTCGACATGGTAGCTTGCTCAGATGTTGGCTCAACAGGAACACACCTATGAAAAATAGCATTTCTTTTCTCGTGCTATGTTGTTGCCTTGGTTTTCTCGGCTGTGATAAATCGGCCGATACTGTATCTGACACGCTGCAGAAACAGGATGATTATACCATTGCTGACGCACACAACTTCCTCAGCGATTTTGAGCCACGCAATGCAGACGGTTCCGTCAATGTGGTTGTGGAAATACCCGCGGGAACGAACGCCAAATGGGAGGTTGCCAAACCCGATGGTCATCTGAAATGGGATATTAGGGACGGCAAGCCAAGAATAGTCAAGTACTTGCCTTATCCTGGCAATTATGGCATGGTGCCACGCACATTGTTGCCAAAAGAGCTCGGCGGCGATGGCGATCCGCTCGACGTCATCGTTCTTGGTCCGGCAGTAGAGCGGGGTGCAGTCGTCAAGGCCAATCTTGTCGGTGTGCTCAAGCTGCTCGACGGCGGTGAGCAAGATGACAAACTGCTGGCTGTGGAAGCTGGCTCACCGCTTGACAGCGCTGGCGATCTTTCTGAACTTGAGGCGCAATTCCCCGGTGTTCTTGCCATCATTGAAACATGGTTTAGCAATTACAAAGGGCCCGGTCAACTGGAATCACAGGGTTTTGGCGATGTGACAAGGGCTGGCGAAATACTGATGGCAGCGATA
>CAZVSL010000799.1:0-2447 GCA_964629935.1 uncultured Calditrichaceae bacterium
TGCACAAATTGAACGGATTTTTCAAATGGCTGAAGGTCACGTTATAGAATGGCACATTTGGAATTTACCCACATAAAACGACATAGAGCCCAAATTTGAATATATCGTTTTGGTGTTTCCGTTTTAATATTTGACTTGGTTCCGGTCGTAAGAACCCCGTGCTGTTTACGGGGCTCGTCCGGGTTAGGAGTAAGATTTTTGCCCGATTTCAGAGCCGGTTTAGGCTGTCAAGGCTCCATTCCACGGGTTGAATATCCACACCCTTTGCATCTTTTTCTAGCCGCCGTCGTAATCAAAAATTCAAACATCAGCAGAAACACAACCTCAAGAGTTACCTGAGCGCTGCACACCCAGTACACACAATTTTGAACGCGAGTCCTGATCATGCTTAAGAATTATTTCAAACTGGCTGTTCGCAATTTGCTCAAGCATAGAGGCTATTCCCTGATAAACGTCGTTGGCCTGGCGCTTGGCATCACCTGTTTTGTGGTTATTCTGTTATTTATTCAGGATGAGATCAGCTATGACCATTACCACGAGCATGCCGACCGCATCTATCGCGTAGCGGAGATTCTGGAGCCGGCCGAAAACTCATCGAGCCAGCCTTTTTCCGTAGCGCCCACTTTGCTAAATGACTTTCCGGGTATGGTCGAGCAAGCGGTGCGTTTCTTTAACATGCAAGCGCCTTCGCTCACACTTGAGTATGGCCCGGAGAAGCGATTCAATGAGCCGAGACTGTTTTTTGCAGACTCGACGGTCTTCAAGGTATTCACCTTTCCATTTCTGCGCGGCAACCCGGAGACTGCTTTGCATGAGCCCAACGCGACCGTAGTAACGGAATCGATGGCGCGCAAGTACTTCGGAAACGAGGAGCCGATGGGAAAGATTTTACGCTTTGAGGGCGAGCACGACTTGCATGTAACCGGCATTCTGCAAGACGTCCCGGCAAACTTCCATTTCAAGTTCGATTTTCTGGTATCGTTTAGCACGCTGCGCAATATTCTTGGCGCCGAGCCGCAAGGCTGGTATTGGAATCCGAACTGGACCTACATCCTGCTAACAGAAGGTACCACGCCGGAGATGCTCGAGGCGCAATTCCCGGCGTTTGTCGACCAATACTTTCCTGAGATCATCAAAGACAAGGCCACGCTCTATTTGCAACCGCTTACCGACATTCATCTGCACTCCCATCTTGACTTTGAAATCGAGCCCAACAGCGACATTGCCTATGTTTATATCTTTTCCGTGATAGCTGCATTTGTGCTTCTCATCGCGTGCATCAACTTCATGAATCTGGCCACAGCCCGTTCCGCCAAGCGCGCCCGGGAGGTGGGTATGCGCAAGGTGCTGGGCGCATACCGCGGCCAGCTTATCCGGCAGTTTCTCGGCGAGTCCCTGGTCATGGCTCTGGTCGCAGTTTTGGTCGCGGTCCCACTCATCGTATTCTCGCTGCCGGTTCTCAATGCCTTCTTGAACAAGAGCATCGCCTTTGATTTAGGCGGTAATCCTGCTCTGCTTTTGGGACTTTTGGGCGCTGCGCTGTTCGTTGGTCTGGTTGCCGGCGTGTATCCGGCGTTTGTGCTATCGGCCTTTGAACCACTGCAAGTTCTCAAAGGTAAACTCAATCTCGGCAGATTCAACGTTGATGCAATTCTGCGCAAAGGATTGGTTACATTTCAGTTTGCCATCTCCGTGATGCTTATCATCGGCACCACCATTGCCTACAGTCAATTGCGTTACGTGCAAGACGCCCATCTTGGCTTTGACGAAGAGCAGATCGTTATGGCGCCGATTCTGCGCACCAACCTGATGCCACAATATGACTCCTTCAAGCAGCAGCTTCTGCAGCACAACAACATTCGTCATGTGACCATTGCCGAGGACGTCCTGGGCAGCAAGTATCAGACGCACAGTTTTATGCCGGAGGGCGCTACGCAGCCGGAGCAATTCCATCGCCTGATGGTGCGACCTGATTTCATCCACACGTTTGGGTTGGAGTTGGTAGCCGGCCGGACCTTCTCGGAAGAATTTGCCACTGATGATTCTATGGCAGTCATCATCAATGAAACCATGGTCCGGCGCCTGAACTGGGGCCGGCCTGAAGCTGCCGTGGGCCGGGAATTCGTTGCCGCTCCGGATAATCGCCATTTCGTCGTGGGCGTCGTGAAGGATTTTAACTATGCCTCATTGCACAACCCTATCTCACCATTTGTGCTGGACATTCCCGATACCCCGGGCGCGCAAAGTTTTTTCGGACGCTACCTCGCAATCCGTATCGTGCCGAAGGACTTCTCAGGGACCCTCGGTTACGTGCAGCAAAAATGGTCTGAGTTTTTGCCAAATCGTCCGTTCGAATATTTTTTCATGGACGAAAAACTCGACAAACTGTACCGGGCTGAGGAAAACCTTGGTCAGGTCGCGGGCACGTTTTCCCTGTTCGCGATCTT
>CAZVSL010000800.1:0-2434 GCA_964629935.1 uncultured Calditrichaceae bacterium
GTATCCATCCGGCCAACCCCATCTTCCGTCCTTGACATCTTCTGCTTACCTTTCTCCCAAACAGTTCGCTAAGTTGAACGACAATTAGAAAGGAGCAGCACGATGTCCGACCGTCCCTTAAGCTCACGCGCGCAGAAGATGTTTGCTGTTATCGAGGCGTACCAGGCAAGCGGCCTGACCCAGAAAGCCTTCTGCCAGTCCGAGGGGCTGGCGTTTTCGACGTTTCAATATTGGCTTTCACGCTACCGCAGAGAACATCGGCCTGACTTTCAGCAAAGCAGCCCCGATGGCTTATCGGGATTTGTGGAACTCAAACCCCAGACTCCGTTGCCGTCTGGCCACATTGGCGACCGCAGTGTGGTCGTCAGTTATCCCAGCGGTGTTGTGGTCAGCCTTGGTGCCACAGTTGACCTGGCTTTGCTCAAAGAACTCATCGCTCTTTAGCCATGCTCCCGTTCGTCACCCCTCAACGCTTCTATCTCTATCGTCCTGCCACCGACATGCGCAAGAGCTTCGATGGGCTGTGCGGTATCGTCAGTGCTGCGATGGCACGCGACCCACTCTCAGGCGACGTCTATGTTTTTCTCAACCGCCGGCGCGACCGCATCAAACTCCTGGTGTGGCAGCACGGCGGTTTCTGGATTTTCTACAAACGCCTGGAAAGTGGCTCCTTCCAACTGCCGCCGGACTCCGGTCAGGACGACACGCTCGTTTTGCCTTACGCCGACTTGATGATGCTTATCGAAGGCATCGACCTGGCGTCGGTCAAACGCCGAAAACGATATGCAATTTCTCAAAAAAGTGTTGGCATAGATCTCTGAAATTGCTTATCTTATCCCCATGAGCACTCCTGGGGAAATCCCAACTACCTACGAAGAACTTCTGGCTGGTTATCAGGAACTCCTGGCCCAAAACGAAGCGCTGGAAGCCAAAGTTCTCTACCTGATCCAGGAGCTTGCCCGTCTCAAAAAACTCATCAGCGGTGCCAAGAGCGAACGCTTCGTGCCCGAGCAAAATGGCGCGCAAGCAAACCTGGAGTTTATGGCCAGTGAGCCGGAGCCACTCGAAGTCGCAAGCGAGCAAATCACCTACACACGCAAAAAGACCAAACCGAAATTTACGCCCCATGGCCGCAATCCCTTACCCGAGCATCTGCCGCGCATAGAAAAGCTCATCGAACCCGACTGTGACACCACGGGCATGAAACGCATCGGCGAAGAGGTAACCGAAGAACTCGATTACGAGCCGGGTAAGCTCTACGTCAACCGCTATGTGCGCCCCAAGTATGCGCATGCAGATGGCGACGGCGTGGTCATTGGCACGCTGCCGGTGCGGCCTATCGAGAAAGGCATCGCCGGACCAGGACTTTTGGCGCATGTGGTCATAAGCAAATACGTCGACCATCTGCCGCTGTACCGGCAGCGTAAACAGTTTCTGCGTCACGACATCAAGCTGCCTGCATCGACACTGGGCGACTGGATATGCGCCACTTGTGAGCTTTTGAAACCGCTGGACAAACTGCAGCGCAGTCTGATTCAAAAGGCTGCTTATCTGATGGCTGACGAGACCCCGATTCGGGTGCAAGACCCACAATCGCGCGGCAAATGTCACCGCGGCTACCTGTGGGCTTACTACGACCCCCTGGTACCGGCGGTGCTTTTCGACTACCGCGAAACCCGCAATCGCGGAGGGCCAGAAGAAATGCTGGCAGATTTTTGCGGATTTCTACAAACTGACGGTTACCAGGGTTATGATGAATTCGGCACCCGCGACGCCATCACCCATCTGGGGTGTTTTGCCCATGCCCGACGCTATTTCACAGATGCGCTCGCCAATGATGCGGTGCGTGCTGAGTGGATGCTTTTGCGCCTGCAAAAGCTCTATGATATCGAACGCACGGCTCGAGAACAAAATTACAACCACGACCAGCGGTTTGAGCTGCGTCAACGTAAAGCTGTGCCGGTTCTCAAAGAAATGCACGCCTGGTTAGAACAACAGCGCGAGCAGGTTCTGCCCAAAAGTGGCATTGGTAAAGTCATCGCTTACATGCTCAAATTCTGGCCGCGCCTTAATGCCTACACCACGAATGGCTGCCTGGAGATTGATAATAACCTTGTGGAGAATGCCATTCGTCCGGTAGCGCTGGGACGCAAGAATTATCTGTTTGCTGGCTCGCATGACGGTGCCAGGCGCGCGGCACTCATTTATTCGTTGGTCGGTACCGCCTTGCTGCACAAGCTCGAACCCTTTGCGTATCTCAAAGATGTCATCGCATGCATCTCAGAGCATCCGCATAAGCAGCTCGCAGAGCTCCTGCCGCAAAATTGGAAAAGATATGTTCCCGCATGATTCTGGCGGGAAACGGTTCCCACCCATGGCCAAGTATAGCGTCTTTTCAAACTAATTCAAAGATGCAGTTGGCCGGATGGATACT
>CAZVSL010000801.1:0-2434 GCA_964629935.1 uncultured Calditrichaceae bacterium
CAGCAGATGTACCACTGAATTTGGCTGTGTAGTGGCCATTAGCGTCTCCGCGAGGTGTATCTGCCTCATAACGGCAAACATCCAGATTGTAGCCGGTTCCCCCACCACTCACTTCCGTTGTCCAGATGTTGCCGAGCAGTTTTTTCACGGTTTGATTCTCAGGGTTCGGAGATTCTGGGCAAAGCTCGGGAAATGACAGGTTCTTGAAGATTCCGGTGTTACCACTAGGCGCCATGACATCTAAGGCCGTTCCATAGTTGCTATAGGACCACCGAACATCGTTTTCATCTGTTGCACCAACGGCTATTACATAATCATCAAGGCTTGCCGGGAATGAGACAAAATTGCTATTGAGGTTACCCGAAGCGGCGACGAGAATGGTTCCAAGACTGTCACGACCATGGGTGGCCGCCCTTTCGATCGCATCAGCAAGTAGATCATCTTGATTCGCCTCCCAGCTCACACTTATGATATCTGCTCCATTCTGCCAGGCAAAGTCTATTCCTGCAATTCTCCACATGGCACTCGCCTGAAACGTGCTAAACGGCCACCCTTGAAGGTCGGAAGTGTTAAAAAAGACTTGTACAGGCATGATCTTGCAACTCCAATCCACGCCGGAAACTCCTTTCTGATTATCGGTTTCGGCAGCAACGATACCTGCACATGACGTCCCGTGCGGGTCCCAGGAATTTGGCTGAGGGGAGTTGTCTCCTTGCGTAGTTTCATCTGAGCCAATGACCTGTCCGCCACCGTCCCTAAACACCCGGTTTACCAGGTCCTCGTTTTGCAAATCGACGCCGTCATCTACAATAGCGACTACGACTGATGAGCTGCCTTTGCCAATGTCCCAGGCTTCCGGAGCCTCGATCTTGGCCAGGTGCCACTGATTCGAAAAGAATGGATCGTTAGGCGTAGTCGAAAGAGGACCGCCCAGACTGAAAAAGTCGGGCGTAGAGTATTCCACTTCGGGTAGGTTGTAGTAAAGCTTGTTCATCTCCAGAGCGGCAAGCCCACCGCCGTCATCAACTTGCAGGACGTAGATGTGTTCGCGATAAGGATACTTGCTGACAATACTGGTTCTGTGCTGCTCATTGAGCTTCTCTATCTCCGCCTCGTTCATGTGAGCTTTGAATTTGACAATGAAACGGTTTGGCATCAGGCATTCGGTGCCGTCTGGAAATGCGAGCAGAGGCAGTGCATCTGCCACGAGGGGAGATACTCTGACAGCTTCCATGACATTACTTCCGCGGCCATCGAAGTCTTGAACCAGGGTATAGCCCGCCACTCCGTCAAACGCATTCAATCGCTGCAGCCTTGTTGAATTCAGCAGCGTTTCTTTATCGATCTCCGCAGCAGTTGTAGTAAAGCGAATGGCGTATTTGTCAGCAGCGATGTTTAGATGGATGGGTTCGTTTTGATAATAATAAAAGTAATCCTGTGCAAAGATCTCAGTTTTACCTCCCGCCAATGTAGCGAGTAGTATTACCACAAAAACGACACTAACATTTTTCATGACATCCTCCTGTTTTTTAGTTTTTGGTTTCTTTAGACTTTTTCTGAAACTGGATTAGACAAGTAAAATTGGGTTCGGCCAACAAGACAATACCCGACTCACGATAAAGGTTGCCCATATCAAGAGCATTGAATTGCGAACGCTTTGTAACCCTTAGGAGGTACACCTGTCCAACATCAGACACTAATTTTGTCAGTTCAACATGGTTTTTCGCGTTGATCTCACACAATCGGTCTAAGGATGTAATCGCGGTATCAATTTTTACCAAGAACTCATCGGTTAACATGCATACCGAACTATCACGGGGAACCTCGGGGAATGCCCAGAACACGGGTGTCGCGTACTGGACAATATCCAGGTTTCCAAAACCACAAGGCACATCCTGGCCGTAAAAGGTAAAAAACTCCTCCGGACGTTTTCCGTCAGGGACAAAAAGCAGAAAACTATTATGCCGATAGGGAAGAAGCTGAAAGGCAACTGTAAGATCGTAATGTGAAAACAGACTATCTATGCTGGCTTCTGAGAGATTGCTGTCCAATCTTGCATGAACTACAAAAGGGATCAATTCGAGCGTGTCTTTTTGATTTTGAAAATACTTGTAATAGACTCGCGTCGTATCGATAAAGCTGGCAGGATCGCATTCTGAAAATTCCGGGTTTATCACCTGGTCTTTACAACACCACGTGAAAAGGATGACAAGGAAAACCAAAAACGGACCCAATTGAGATATTCTCATGGCATCACATCCTGGTGAGGTTTGATATCGCTGTTGCGCTGCAGGTTGAATTGTGCCAAAATACTGATGGTATTCGATCTTTTGCATAACAACACCTCCGATATGGAATTCGTTTATTTCGAATAGCTTCCTATCAGAAATACGAATAACAACCAACAAACCCCCATCCGTTACCAGTGCATAAG
>CAZVSL010000802.1:0-2427 GCA_964629935.1 uncultured Calditrichaceae bacterium
ATGTTACTATAACGAATCAGGATTATGAGATTCTCTCTTCGCAGGGTACCTATACAGAAACATCAAACTATTTGTATCCCACGTTTGATGTTGGATTGGATATAAATCGTAATGATGTTGTTGATGTTTGGGAGATGCCGTTGGCTCAGGAATTTTGTCCGGTGCTGTTTCAACCCGAAGAGGACAATGGCTGGCATTGGAATGCACCTGGCGTGGACTACACACTGAGACCAGTACCAGTGGAGGCCATGGATTTGAACGGAGACGACATCCTGGATGAGAATGACGTACGCGTTAGGGTTCGTTCTCACCCTGACGGAGATATCTTGATTGGTGACGGCTATAGGATGGATGAAGTGTATGTTTGGGATGCTGCCCTAGGTTTTATACCTTATTCAAGTTTGTATCCAGAGGCAGTTCAGAGAGTAAATGAAGTGTTTGGTTGGGTGGATGGATCTGCACAGATGTTCTTCTTTCTGCCTCATTACCAGTGGGCAAGCGATAATCCCAGTGAAGGTAATATGTCCTGGTATGGAGCCTGGAATGACCTTTATCACGAAAAATGGCTTGTGGAAGGCGATCCATGGTACATTTACGGTACCATATATGCTTTTTTTGAGAGGTCTGGGAGCAAATGCAGAATCCTATTCAACATGCATTTTCCATTCAATGCGGCCGCGAACCGGCATGAGGGTGACTGGCAAGGCATCATGGTCGAACTCGACCATCAAGATCCTTTCCAAGCCAATATTGTATCAGTTCAATATGGTTGGCATGGACAACGGAGTGTGCGCACTATCCCTGTGGCTTATTCACAGACGGCAGCAGAAGCTTTGCACAGTGAGACATTTGACGGCGATGGAAACAGCAATCCTGCTTTTGCGAACAAGTATTTTGTCATTGAGGGCACCCATCCCGTGACTTTCGGAGGAGGACGGACTGATGAACTCGGCGTAGAAGGCTGGGGCTCTCATGCACAGTACCCCTGTCCCGGAATATGGGATTTGGAAGCTATTGCTGAGGAGTATGTTGTCGAGAATGGGAGCATTTATTTAGACACCGAGATGTTTGATTTCAATAACTATCAAAACATCAAGATTATGCCATCAAAACAATATGCAATGAGTAATTTAACAAACGATCCTACCTATAGTTGGGTGATTTTCGGGGGATGGTGGGGTAATGTGTTCTCATATCCGTCGGGTGAACAAGGTTTCTTCCAAGATTTGCTAGACGGGTTGATTGGCTTTGCTGTGAGCGCGGTCACGGTGGGTTTTGTAGATATCACCGTCATTCCGGATGCTAACATAGCTGCGAAAAGTCCTTACGGTGGCTATTATGATTAATAGTTTGAGCCAGGAGAATTTAAGGATGGGAAATGCTATTTGCGTCATATTTCTTGTACTTTCACTGCTCACTCCACGCTTAAGCGAATGTGCCGGGATCCAGCCCGTGGAGGCAAATGCTGACAAGTCGTTTGTGCCCAGGTATCTTGTTAATTTTTGGGTAAATGGCTTGTTAACGGCGTTTGCATTGAAGACTGATGATGAGGACAATCTTGAAGATGTGTCACGCCCCATCCTCGTAGCTGCATTTGTGGCAAATTCAACGACAGCGGTTGTCATGTATCGAAATTATCACTCACTTGCGCCTTTTCTAAAAACCCTTGCTTTTACCGGCCTTGACGTTGTTGCTGTCGAGTTAGCTGTCTCACCCATAAAAAGTAACAATATTAGTACAGGGTTGAGACTGCTAAACTGGTTTTTTGTTATGCCCTTTGTCTCATCGAAGGTTAATCACAAGATTCATCTGGGTAAAAAGAAGGAAACAGAAGTTGGGATGAACTTTTTGCAACCTTCGGTTTTAACGTTTGACCACCGAATGGTTGCAGGCATACACCTGCTGCAATTTAGATGGTAGTTTCGTCTCTCGGTCAAGATATTATGCGACCGGCGAGCCATTGTTTAGCGCAGCTTGGATTTGTTCCTATAATCCAGGCTGCGCTTTTTGAGACCTTTTCGAATATTTGGTCCACCCTAATTCTTTGCAGGTTTATTACTTAGGTGACTTTCAAGAAATGGCATATTGTTTGTTGAATAACTCAGACGGAGCAGGTTTGCTGCGAAGAGTTACTATGGTAAACACTATGATTAAGCCTGAAAAGAGGCTCACGAATCTGATCTGTTTCGCCATCCTCATTCTGTTCCTGTCATACGCTCACAGCGGGGAAGGTTCAAGTTTGAAGCAACCAATGCCAGAAAACACAAAGGCCTTTGCTCCGAGATTTATTGTGAATATTGTTGTTGATGATGTATTAACATCTGCGTTTTATGCAAATGATGATGGCTGGTCTGACCTTGAATTCACCACCATGTTTATTGCGAATGCAATAACACCGATTATTCTGTTTCAAAATTATCATTCGCT
>CAZVSL010000803.1:0-2426 GCA_964629935.1 uncultured Calditrichaceae bacterium
GGCGAGAGCTGGGAACAAAGCACGCTGCCTTTCGATATTCCGTTCGATGTCGAACCTTTCTGGAGTCTCGTGGACATTGCTGGCATGACGGGACATCCAACCTATGCGGTACTGCTGGCTCGTCCAGCTCCTACCGGACAAATAACTTCTATACTTCTTGAACACCAGTCTGATGCCTGGGCAGTCGTAGACAGCTTGCCAGGGTATCCTTATAGAGCAATCTGGATGAGTCCTGAGGGGATACTATACAGCGCCGGGGTGCCTAATGCTGGCGGGCAGCGTACGGTAAGTTCTTGGCAAAATGGCTCCTGGCAACCATTGATCACTCTTGATGACTTCTTACCATTAGAGATCTCAGGTACAGGCGACAACGATATCTTTGTGGTTGGAGGGAAAGCTAGGAGCCCTATAGTAGGTAAAATTATTCACTATAACGGCATAAATTGGTATGAATTCGAAGATATGCGACTTCCCGATGTTGATTTCTCAGACTTATGGACAAACGGAAGTGAAATCTTTATTCTCGGTCATACTTTCAACACACAACTTACCGTCGTATTGCATGGCAAATAGGTAACTCCATGAGAAAGGGGGTGAAGTCTATGCTTGAAAAACAAAACCCCCTGCTACCGCGGCCACGGCAGCAGGGGAAAAACGGGTAACAGTTTCGCCATCCGGCGCCTTTTCAGGGCGGCCGGCAACCATTAACCCTTTTAAAGATAGGTAATTGCCCAACCGGATACAAGCGGTTTGCAATTACCGAGGAAGGTTATCATGAAGTTCTTTCTTACTTTTATAGCAATGTCGATATTCTACGCAACAAGCTTGCAAGCACAACATATTCCAGCTTGTCAGGGGACAAAGCATACCGACACTTCCATCTGCTGGGGCTATGCCACGGCCCGAGCATTTGGTAAGCATTGGAGCAGCTCAGACTGCCCGGCCAGCACTCTCGGGGGAATCACTAAAATACATAACACCTACTTCGAGCCGCACCCCTATAATGAAAGCGAACTCGAGGTAGGCGACATAATCGGTTTCGGACAAGACACCCATACTGAGGATCCTTCGCATGTTTCCTATGTGAGCAGCACTTCTGGTGGTATCACGGTCGACCAGGTGGAGAACGAGAGTACCGACGTGCAGCAAACCGGTATTCCTCTCGACTGGGTCATTATGGGCCATAGCAACCCCAATGTTTTCAACCGCGGCAACCCCACCAGCTACTGGCGCAAGAAAGAAATCTGGCCTATCAAGGTGATGAACAGCTTTGATGGCGGTAACGACACTGGCGGTACCATTAAGATTACCTACGAAGCAGAGAGCAGTGTTGAGGACTCACCTCATACCCGAGATGTGCACTGGAATAAATCGGTATCGCTCGATGCCATCATGCATGGACAAATCCGTAACGGCTATAAGCGGTTGCTCTGGCAATGGACAGACCGTCTTGGCGCTCAAATTGCGACGACTGCCGCCACTTCAATCCGCCGCGAAGATTACGACTTCACCACTGAATACAAATACACCGCCAAATTCCACAAAGAATTCAACATCACCTTCCAGAACAGCTTCCCCGGCATCGGCAACGGTGGGGTTATCGAAGTCAATGGTCAACAGTATTCCTCACCAACGGGGCAGTTTCAGGTTGAAGAAACCAAGACCATCACCGGCAAATGCGTCCATCAGAACTTTGATGGCATCATCTACTATATCGACCACTGGAATACCGGCAGCAGCAACTGTGAGCAGACCTTCACGCCCGGCGATCACACGACCTACACAGCTTATTACACCGGCAAGCCGCAGCAGGTGGTGATCACCTCACACAGCGGGCCGGTGGGGACCAATGTCAAGATCGTCTGGGAGCAGCACCCCAATGCCAATGTCAAATATGAAGTCTGGCGTAAATACAAGGAGAAGGAGACCGGCCAGCAGTTCGGGCCGACGCTCCTGGCCACCCGCAACAACGGCACCACGCAATATGTGGACAATGAGTTTGTGTTTAGTGAGACGTATGAAGACTTCCTGCTCAAGTATGACATCCGGGCGTGGTACACCCTGGAAGACACGTACGCTGACGAGCGCTGGGTATCGGTCTATGGCAATGAGTCAGATGTGGTGGTGGAACGCGGTCTGGAGCTCGATCTGGCGGGCGAGGTTGCTGTGGCCAACTATCCCAATCCATTCAACCCGGAAACCCGCATCGCGCTCAAGCTTTCTGAGGCGGCAGATGTGACGCTGGTGGTGCACAACATTACCGGCCAGGTGGTCCGGCGCCTGCTGCAAACCCGCTTCGAGCCGGGCGCCTACTCCATCACCTGGTCCGGCAAAGATGAAGCCGGGCGACAGTTGGCAAGCGGTATTTATCTTGCGAGAATGATTGTAACACACGACTCCGGTGAACGGCAAGTGGTGACTCACCG
>CAZVSL010000804.1:0-2417 GCA_964629935.1 uncultured Calditrichaceae bacterium
GCGTCTTCGCTCGTGGTGGTAAAGTTCCAGACGCCGGTGCGGGTTCCGGTAAAGCGGAAGCGCCAGGTATCGTTGCCGGCATAGAACATACCCGTGGTGATGCTCTCGCCGGAGGATGCATGCAAAAAGGTGGCGCTGGCGATCACATCGAATGGATTGCCGCTAAAGGTCGGATTCATGAGCTGCCATTCCAGATGCGGCGACCAGAGCGTACCTGTGCGGTCGAGCGCTCCACTTTGCGGCCAGACGAATCCGCTGAAGATGGTCAGGTTCAGAAGCCAGAGATAGCATCTTTGCTGCAGACAAGACATGATTGGGATTTCCTTATCCGTTGTTGGTTTCCTGACAATTGCGGTGAATATAGAGAATTGTGGAGTGATGTCAAAATAGAAAAACAGTTTTTTGGAACAATAGGTGTATATCCACGTATCTGACTCTATGAATCAAGAACTCGACCTTTCAAATTGCGAAAATTGCGCGTGCATGAACATCAGAAAAGCAGCACGTGTCGTGACCCAGCATTTTGATCGTGCGCTGCAACCTGTAGGCCTACGTGGAACTCAGTTTACAATTCTTGTGGTATTGGCCCGGACCGGAGCCACACCAATCTCAAAACTCGCAGAACTACTCGTAATGGACCGAACGACACTCACGCGAAATCTGCGGCCACTGCAGCGGGACGGTCTCATCGACATTCAGCGTGGTAAGGATCGGCGCACCCGCTACTGGACCTTGCTGCCAAAGGGCAAAGAGCGGCTTATGCAAGCATTGCCACTATGGCAAAACGCGCAGAGACATTTTGTTCTTGGACTAGGTGAGACAAGCTTTCGAAAATTGCTTGATAGGCTGAGTGAGACAGTAACGCTGGCAAGTTAAAGGAGATTTTTTTTGCGCATTTACGTGTATATACACTAACTACAAGGAGACAACTCATGCAAGACATTGGAAAGCATCCCACTGTAAAGTCCTATCTTGGAAAGCAAACTCAGAATGAAAGATCGATTGAGACAAAGCTGGAGTATAGCTGGCTGCGAACACTCTGTTTGGATGCCGGCGCAGATGACGTCGGCTTCGTAGAGATCGGCCGTCCCGAAGTTGCGAGTGAAAAAGCAGATATTTTATCATACTTTCCTCAAACCAAAACTCTGATTGCGTTGGTTTGCAAGTTGAATCGCGAGCCCATTCGCAGCATTGCCAGGTCGGTGGCTAATCTCGAATTTCATCACACCGGAGACAAAATCGACGAGACTGCTCATGGGATTGTATCACAACTCGAAATGAATGGCGTGCGCTCCATCAATCCAGCGATGGGTTTTCCTATGGAAATGGAGAAGTTCCCGGGCAAGATCTGGTTGGTTTCTCACAAGACGGTCGCCGTGGCTGCCGGCCTGGGTAAGATGGGCATTCATCGTAATGTCATACATCCGAAATTCGGAAATTTTATCCTGCTGGGCACCATCTTAATGGATGCTGAAGTAACAGCTTCAGACCATCCCATCGAATACAATCCGTGTCTCGAATGCAAACTGTGCGTGGCTGCCTGTCCTACAGGCGCAATCGGCGCCGATGGACATTTTGATTTTGCTGCTTGCTACACCCACAATTACAGAGAATTTATGGGTGGCTTTACTGACTGGGTTGAGACGGTCACGGAAAGCAAAACCGCACGAGAGTATCGAAGCAGGGTTCCGGATTCTGAATCTGTTTCTATCTGGCAGAGCTTGTCTTATGGGGCAAACTACAAGGCTGCCTATTGCATGTCGGTATGCCCGGCCGGAGAGGATGTTATCGGCCCCTATCTCTCGGATAAACGGGAGTTTCTACAAACAGTAGTAAATCCATTACAAGAGAAAAAAGAAACTATTTACGTTATTCCGGATTCAGATGCCGAAAGCTATGTCAAGCATCGTTTTAAGAACAAAAGAGCCAGGAGAATCGGTAATGGCTTACGTCCGCAATCCATTGCCGGATTCTTAGAGGGGCTATCTCTTACGTTTCAGCGAGGGCAGTCAAAGGGCTTGGCCGCAAAGTTCCATTTCACTTTCACAGGGAGAGAGCCAATGAAAGCTACGGTTGAGATCCGAAACCAGCAGCTCAAAGTAACTGATGGACACGAGCATGACTGCGATATGCACCTCGTAGCCGACAGTGAAACCTGGCTCAAATTCCTGGCGAAAGATACCCATATCCTGTGGGCTTTGCTGCGCCGCAAGATACGTATACAGGGCTCGCTAAGATTGCTGCGCGCATTTGCCAGGTGTTTCCCTGCATAGACGGCATACTCGACGGCATCGCAACCTCCGGATAGCTCGTTCATGCCAATGGCGGGTCTAGCTGCCTGCGGTCCAAAAACTCCATTCGTGCCGCTGCAGCCAAGTGGTGGAGTGATGTCAAAATAGAAAAACGGGCGTTATTTC
>CAZVSL010000805.1:0-2408 GCA_964629935.1 uncultured Calditrichaceae bacterium
TTTCCTTAAGGACACACTCATGCTCGTAACCGCGCTGAATCCGCATATCGGCTATGACAAAGCAGCGCAAGCAGCCAAAAAGGCGCACGCAGAGGGCACCACTCTGAAGGAAGCAGTCGTCGACCTCGGTTTTCTAAGCGCTGAGGAGTTCGACAAATTCGTAGTTCCGGAGAAAATGGTAGGTGAGCTGCCATCTTGAATCCGCAAATAAGGGCAATCGTCCGATGGTTCATGACTATCGGACGATTGCCGATTTTTTTATTATTGGCTTTTTCTATGATGAGCTGTGCTGGCGAGCCGCCCCAAAACCTCGGAGTCACAGACGGCAAGCTGACTCCCTGTCCCGACTCACCTAACTGTGTCTCGAGCCAGAGTAGAGACGAGGCCCATGGCGTCGCTCCGCTCACGATACGGGGGACACTATCGGAAGCGAAGCAGGCATTGAAGCGTATACTCGAACGGCTGCCTCGTGTTCGCATCGTGACCGAGACGCAGACCTACCTGCACGCCGAATTCAAGATCGCCATATTCGGCTTCATCGATGACGTTGAGCTTTTGTTCGATGAAAAGGAAAATGTCATCCATATACGTTCAGCTTCCCGAGTTGGGCGCTGGGATTTAGGTGTTAACCGGCGGCGGGTGGAGAAGCTGCGCAGGATGTTTATGGCAGAACAGTGACTTTCGCAGCGGTCCATCCTTAATTTGATTTGTATTTTCGGATAAAAGCATATTTTTGCGGAAGTTATTGCGAATCCGAACCATGATTTTGCCAAAAAAAACCGGCCAGAACCGCATAATTCATTTTTCCTCTTGACAAGGGAAATAATATATCTTATCTTTGCGAGAATTCGATTTCATACATGTCTCAGGGTGAAGGTATGAAATTTGAATGTCTCCCTTGAATCACATCTCGCACTGCATCGTAAGAAGTTCATTGTTTCGCAGCTCATTTTGTAAGGACCCGGGTGAGTTCTTGAAGTGAGCAGATTTTTATTTTTTCACTTCTTAACATTGTATTCACTATCATATCAGGGTTTGGGAATGTCTTCCATTGATCGCGCGTCCTGGCGCTGTTTTGTCTCCTCCTGAATACACATCGACCGTGATTTGCTATAGCCTGCTCTGATCGTCTGCATTCTCAACCTGGGGTTGACTTAGATGAATGCTCACGTGAGGATTCTCTTCCTTTTGTTAGGGGTTTTAACGGGCGTCACTCTGTCAAAGGGACAGGAGCTGGTTGAATTTAAGCTAACCGGCAATACAAACGAACGAATCAAGGCGGGTGATGTCGTCAATCTTCGTTTGTCCGCCGTTGCCCGGGGTCCAGGGGAACTTAGCCTGACGATAGATGAACCCATGCCCGCTTTCATACCTTCATGGCGCGATACCGCTATACAATGTGATTCTGAGTGTGAATTCACGACGACACTGACGCTTGAACCAAAGGCCAATGATTGTGGCCGTGTTGACTTTGCCGTGCGTGCCAAACTGCGGTCGGATTCGGGTGAGGACATACGGAGCCAACCCGTTACGGTTGAAGTCTTCCCAAAGATGAAGCCCGTGCCCGCGTTTACCTCCGGCAGCCAGACTGAACTTTGCTGGGATGGCTGTATTGCGCTTGATCAGGAAATCGAGGTGACGGAGTTTGACGAGGACAGTGAAGTCGTAGACCAACGACTCGGTTCCGCCACCGCCAAAGCCACCTGCCGCATTGCCGACGAGCAGAGACACGGCATGACCTACCGCTATGTTGTGCAAACCACCGGCTTTGACGAGAACGGAAATACGGTACTGTTCGAGTCTGAACCGGAGTTTTCCCGCCATGACAGCCGTGAACCCGACAGCGTGCGTGTGCGGAGCTTTTTTACAGCGCCTAATCTGGATGTTAGATTGGATTGGGACAACGTCGACGACACAGGTAGTTTCGTTGACAAGTACCAGATCATTCGAGAGGTCGACTGGCCGCCCGCTGGTGACGTCGGTATTGCCAGGGTTGAGATTGTGGGGGTTCAGCCATTTTACCCCATCACCGACATCGACCCGCCCAATTATTACCCGGTAGTCGCCCGAGACAATGTTTCTCTGTACTCTGATGCGGAATCCGTCAGGATAGTAGATATTCCCCGCCAGGTCCGTGGCAGTGTTATGATAAGAACAGCATTTCGCGACCGCTGGAACGAATCGAAAGAGTTCCTAAAATTTTGGCTAGGTGAGCCTGCAACCATCTATGTAGCCTACGACCGCAACAGCACCACTCCCGAATGGCTCGAGAGCTTCAATAAATTGAGCGACGTCAAGCTCCGGACCACCACGCATCCAAACGGCAAACTACAATTGTGGTATGCAAAGTATGCCTCGGGCGACACAGTTAAGCTGGGCGGCAACTTTGCTTCGGGCTCGGAGCTCAA
>CAZVSL010000806.1:0-2407 GCA_964629935.1 uncultured Calditrichaceae bacterium
AGGCGTTGGGTGAGATTGAAAGCGACAAAGGCGTAACGGCATTGATGCGTGCTTTGCAGGACGCTGACTTCCAAATCCGGTGTGCCGCTGCGGAAGCGTTGGGAAACATTGAAGATACGCGGGCAGTCGAGGCGTCGCTTCCGCTCTTGCAGGATGACAATGAATACGTGCGGTTTGCTGCGGTGGAAGCCCTCGGTGAGATTGCGAGCCAAAAGGCAACAGAGGCTTTGATAGCTATGCTGCAGGACAGCAACTGGCAGATGCAAATTGCGGTCATCGAGACGTTGGGCGAGATTGAAGATAGGCAGGCTGTTCAACCGCTTGCGGAGATGCTGCAGCATACAAACTGGCAGGTCCGGTGTGCAGCCGTTGAGGCTCTCGGCGAGATACAAGATTCAACTGCACTTGGTCCATTACGCAAGGCCCTGGATGATGAAAATGAGCGCGTACGCGCACATGCTGCCGAGGCTATCACTGAGATAGCGGATTGATAATGCATGAGACGGGAAGCATATACCGGCAGACGGACTACAGTTGACAAACATCTTTTGTATTGACTTCGCGCCGAATCATAACTTTCAATATCCGTCAGTCTTTTCTGATAACCTTTTTCGCTTTCTCCTGTCTAATCTATAAATCTCTGATTCCTTTCATTATTGTCTTCGGGAAGCGGCATGATTAGAACTGATAACCTCGTCAAGTATTATACGACCGAAGAGATCGAAACAACAGCGCTCGATCACATCAATCTCGAAATACACCGGGGCGAATTTGTTTCGATTATGGGGCCGTCAGGTTGTGGCAAATCTACTTTGCTCAATCTCATCGGTCTGTTGGATAATCCTTCAGATGGACACTATTTCTTTCTCGACGAAGAGGTGTCTCAATATTCGGAACGGCAACGCGCCGGCTTGCGCAAAGCCAATATCGGCTTTGTGTTTCAGAGGTTCAATCTCATCGACGAGCTGACGGTGTTTCAGAACGTGGAATTGCCGCTCGTCTATTTGGGTGATTCGCCGTCGCGCCGCAAATCCATGGTTGAGCAGGCCCTGGAGCGTATGCAGATCAGCCATCGCAAAAATCATTTTCCGCAACAGCTTTCCGGCGGGCAGCAGCAGCGGGTTGCTGTGGCGCGTGCTGTGGTGGCCCAGCCAAAGCTAATTCTTGCCGATGAGCCCACCGGCAATCTGGACTCAGTCAATGGCAAAGAGGTCATGGACTTGCTGCTGGAGCTCAATGAATCCGGCGCCACAGTGGTCATGGTGACACACTCCCCGACCTACGCGGAATACGGTCATCGCATCGTGCACCTTTTCGATGGTCAGATCGTTACTGAAAATATCAGGGAAGTCGTGTATGCGTAATTCTGCTCTGTGCATTATTCTGTTGAGCGCATTGCTAATGCTCCATACTTGCGAGCATTCAGAACGAATTCATGAAATGAGCGATTCGAGTCGTGCCAATACTGCCTATCATCCCGGAACCAATCCACGCTAATATTCAGCATTAAAAAAATCGAAGAGGAAGAATGTTTAGGAACTATGCGAAGATTGCCTTTAGAAATTTGCTCAAACACAAAGGGTACTCCTTTATCAATGTGGCCGGGCTTGCGGTTGGCATGGCTTGCTGCATTTTCATCATGCTTTATGTGCAGTATGAGCTTAGTTATGATGAATATCATGAGCATGCTGATCGCATTTATCGCGTGAGCCGCCAATGGTTCAATTCCGATGGTGAAAGCAGCTTGCACCTCGGCCATGTTGCCCCACCGATAGGGCCACTACTTGCGAGCGATTACCCTGAAATTGAGCAGATGGTACGGATCATTGAAGGCTACGGTCCCCTGATGAGCTACGGTGATACGCATTTTCAGGAAGACCGGTTCTTTTTCGCAGATCCGAACATCTTCGAAGTCTTCACGCTACCGTTTGTCAGCGGCGATCCTGCTACGGCGCTGCAACAGCCGAATGATTTGATCATTACAGAATCGATTGCAAAGAAGTATTTTGGCGCGCAAGACCCGCTGAATAAGGTCATGACTTTTGAAATTCCGGGCGAGGTCAAGACAGATCTGCGCATAACCGGTGTGATGCGGGACATGCCTGAAAACTCTCATTTTCATCTCGATTTTGTCGGCTCCATGAACGCGCTGCAGCAGGCATTGGGTCCTGAAGAGTTTCAGAGCTGGGGCAGCAACAACTATGCAACCTATCTGTTGCTGCGTCCAGAAGCCTCTCCCGAAACACTTGAGGCAAGGTTTCCCGATTTTCTCAATCGACATTATGCTGCCTATATCCTGGAACAGACTGGTAACGCCCCCTCTACGCAGCCAAGTGTGAGGAACAAGCTCCATCTCTGGCCCCTGACGGATATCCACCTGCACTCGCAGCTCGACTCTGAGATCGAA
>CAZVSL010000807.1:0-1750 GCA_964629935.1 uncultured Calditrichaceae bacterium
AGGCTCGATATCATCAGCACGCTCAGATTTTCCTTAAAATCGATAATGTGCTTGATCAGCAGATTTCTCTCATCCAGCGCAAAACCCATAACCGTGGCGGCAAACAATCCCGATTCCTCCTGCAAAGCATTGGCGCCCACAAAAGCGCCGATCACCAGCGTCAGGGTTACGGTTTCATGCAGGTAATCCGGAATCCAGAACCTCCGGATGAGTTGAACCAGAGCCCATGCGAAAACCAATCCGATGAGGCCGCCCAGGAAAACCGCTTTGCCGATAGTCAACAACACTGCAATACCGGCTTGCTGCACCTCACCGATGAGTATGGCTTCGAAAACAACCACGGCCAGCAACGCGCCGATGGGATCGATGACAATGCCCTCCCACTTCAGAATATCGGCCACCTTGCCCACCGGCCGGATATGGCGCAGCATCGGACCCACAACTGTTGGCCCGGTAACAACCAATATAGCGCCCAGGAGGATCGACAATCTCAAATCCAGACCGAGTATGGTGTAAGCGCCGGCGGTTGCTATGAACCAGGTAACGACCATGCCGACGGAGATCAGAATCAGCACGACCTTGCCGATTTCCCGCAACTCCTTGAATTTAAGCGACAGGCCGCCTTCAAACAAAATGATGCCAACAGAGATCGCAACCACAGGCAGGAGAAGCTGCCCCAACAGCTCATTCGGATGCAGAAATCCCGTGATAGGACCGGCTATAAAACCAAAAACCAGCAAAAATAGAATAGACGGGATTTTCAGGCGCCAGGCCAGCCATTGCGCGCCAATGCCGAGGATGATTACGCCGGCCAAACTCGTCATTGCAGATTCAGACATACAGTGCCTTTCTGAGCAGTGGGTACATAAAAACGAATTTACGCAACCGTCAGGAAAGTGTCAACGAATGCTAACGACAAGGGGAGCGAGTCCGGTAAGGCGTGCGTGCTATGGAAGAGGGTCAGCGCTTCTTGCTGCCACGCACTTTTTTCTCGTGATTTTGCTTTTTCTGAGAGTCAAGCTTGCGCGGCTGTTCAGGTTCAAGCTGATTCAAATCCTGCAAAAATTCTTTCATGTTGAAATGCCGCTGATTGGCATTGTAGTGCAGTCCTTTCTTCAGGATTTGTTCCAGGTGGGCTGCATTTTGCGGATACCGTTGCAGGGCCAGGTGGATGCCAGAGATCAGCTCTTTGTGCTTGAAAGAGGCGTTCTCATGGCCGTTCGAGTCGAACCTGTCCGTCAGCATCTGCAGCAGAATGGCGCTTAAAGAATAAACGTCAGCGCGGCCGTCGATGCGCTTGCTGCGGAAGTAGACCTCCGTCGACATGTAATAGGAAAGATAAGCCGCGTCACTTTCGTCTCGCTTGAGCAGGTGCGCCACCGTCCAGTTGTACATGAAGTCATCGATTCTGATGGCGCCGGTATCGTCCAGATAGATGCTGGTCGGATTCAGAATACCGTGTACGACCCCCTGAATATGGACCAGACGCAAAGCCTCCGCCAGAGCGGCGACAATCTCAACGGCTCTCTCAAGCTTGAACGGAAATTCCTCCGACAGCAAAAGCTCCAGTGAGCGCGACTCACAAACTTCGGAAACAATGAAGTAGACGCCACCTTCATTGCCATAATTCTTCACTTTACACACATGGTCTGATTTGACCAGGCTCAGAAGGCGCGCCCCGTGCAGAAAATTATACACGCTCTCTTCCCGACCCGATAGCTCGGGGTTAAGTATCTTGAGCACATATAAC
>CAZVSL010000807.1:1760-2402 GCA_964629935.1 uncultured Calditrichaceae bacterium
GCAAAATCTGCTGCCGAGCCGCCTGCGAATGCGGTAATTTGTAATGCCGGGTTCCGTCATCATATTCCGATATTAGTCTGCCTCTTCTATATATCGAAACCCGTGTAGCCACACTTGAGCTAAGAGACTGTTAATTAAATGAATTAATCAAACGTGAGGAGAAAGCGGCTTCTTTCAAGCCAGACTATCGTGATTCGCTATGAATAAGTCGGGTTAGAAATCCATGGGACTTTGGGCTTCTTTGATGGTTTTGCTTTTCACAGTGTGGGTGTAGATCATGGTTGTCCTGAGGTCGCCGTGGCCTAAAAGCTCCTGAATTGTGCGGATATCATAATTGGCCTGCAGGAGATGGCTGGCGAAACTGTGGCGAAAAGTATGGGCGGTGACTCGCCTGGTCAGCCTGGCTTTAGAAACCGCCTTTCTGAGTGCTTTTTGCACGTGAGTCGGATGCAGATGGTAGCGTCTTCGTTCGTCGGTGTCATCGCGCGACAGCACAACCGGAATGTATCGCCGTCTTTTGGCCCAGACCACACCGTCCGGTTTGGCAAAGTCTTTTTGCAACAGATGGCGGAAGACAAACAGCAGGGCGTTAAGCGCTTGATTCTGGGTGGAAGCCGCGACTTTGCGTTTGACCGCGAGATG
>CAZVSL010000808.1:0-2394 GCA_964629935.1 uncultured Calditrichaceae bacterium
TTATCAAAGCAGACATCAAACCCAGAGATATCGTGACCATGAAGGCCATCGACAATGCTTTTGCGCTGGACATGGCCATGGGCGGTTCCACCAATACAGTGTTGCACACACTGGCAATTGCGCGCGAGGCGGGTCTCGACTATCCCGTCGCACGCATCAACCAGATTGCGGAGCGTGTGCCGCATCTGTGCAAAGTATCCCCGTCCTCAAACTGGCACATCGAGGACGTGGACCGCGCCGGCGGCATCAGTGCTATCCTGAAAGAGCTGAGCCGAAAAAACGGCTTGCTGGATACAAACCAGCGAACCGTTACCATGGCCTCGCTTAGTGAAAATATCGCCGCGGCAAAGATAGCTGACACCGAAGTGATTCATCCCCTGGAGCAAGCGCACAGCGAAAGCGGCGGACTGGCGATTCTATTTGGCAACATCGCGCCCGATGGCGCAGTCGTCAAAACCGGCGCGGTGGCGCCTAAGATGTCGGTACACCGCGGCCCGGCGGTCGTATTCGAATCTCAGGAGGATGCCACCGCCGGCATCCTCAACGGGCAGGTCAAGGAAGGCGACGTTGTCGTTATCCGCTACGAGGGACCGCGCGGCGGGCCGGGCATGCAGGAGATGCTGGCGCCGACCGCCAACATCATGGGCATGGGTCTGGGCAGCAAGGTCGCGTTGATCACGGACGGCCGCTTCTCTGGCGGCACGCGCGGCGCCTGTGTCGGTCACATCTCCCCGGAAGCTGCCGTTGGGGGGCCAATCGCGCTAATCGAACCCGGCGACATCATTGCCATCGATATTCCCGGCAGAAAACTGGAGCTCGAAGTTCCTGAATCCACCATGGCCGAGCGCCGGCAGAAATGGCAGGCGCCGCCGGCGCGCATAAAAGGCGGCTGGCTGAGCCGCTATGCTGCCATGGTGACTTCTGCAAACACAGGCGCGGTTCTATCACTAACCGGAATTTCGCAACCATCAACACAAGAAGATAAGCCAACCGATTCATCAAATGGCCATAAAGTCAATTCAAACCAAGAAACAGCAAAAGGATGATGATTATGGGGACGGCAACAGAAACAACACGGAAACGACAAAGCTTGACAAGCTCAGATAAACCACGGCCAAAGGCCCGATCTCAGGAGCTTACCGGTTCAGGTATCTTATTAGAAGCGCTTTCTGACGAAGGTGTCGAGGTTGTATTCGGTTATCCGGGCGGTGTGGTACTCGGACTTTACGATGAAATTTACCAGGCCGGCAAAGGATTTCGTCACATTCTGATTCGGCATGAGCAAGGCGGTACGCATGCTGCGGATGGCTATGCGCGCGCCACAGGTAAGGTCGGCGTTGTCCTGGTCACCTCCGGGCCAGGCGCAACTAACACAGTAACGGGTATTGCTACTGCCTACATGGACTCGATCCCAATGGTGATCTTTACCGGTCAGGTACCCGCCGCCATGATCGGCAATGACGCGTTTCAGGAAGCAGATATCGTTGGCATCACGCGCCCGATCACCAAACACAGTTTCCTCGTGCGCGATGTCAATGAGCTCGAAGAGGTTGTGCACAAAGCATTCTACATCGCGCAGACAGGCCGGCCGGGCCCGGTTCTGGTGGACATGCCAAAGGATATGCTGTTCGCCAAAGGCATCTATCGTAACCAAAAGAAGATCGCGATTCCGGGTTACGAGCAGCCGGTTAACGGCCATTCCCAGAAAATTGCAGAAGCAGCCGACTTGATCAAACACGCAAAACGCCCTCTGATCTACGCCGGCGGCGGCGTTGTGCTCGGCAATGCTTCACAAGAGCTAACGGAACTAGCCATCAAAACGGGCATGCCGGTCACCACCACGCTGATGGGACTGGGCTGCTTTCCCGAGACGCACGAACAGTCCCTTGGCATGCTGGGCATGCACGGCACCTGGTATGCCAACATGGCGATCAGCGAATGTGACGTGCTGATCGCAGTGGGCGCACGCTTTGATGACCGGGTGACCGGGCGACTGGATGGCTTTTCGCAGAAGTCCAAAAAAATCCACATCGACATCGATGCCTCATGCATCAACAAGAACGTGGCCGTGGAGGTCGGTATTGTTGGCCATGCCCACAATATCCTGCCCCAACTAACGCAACATCTGGACAAGCTCGACCTGCGGGAGTGGTGGCAGACAATACGGGCATGGCAGCGTGAACATCCGTTGCGTTATCGCCAGCATGGGGAGATCATCATGCCGCAATGGCTCATCCAGCAAGTCTCCGAAGTCACGCATGGCGATGCCATCGTCGTAACGGATGTGGGTCAGCATCAGATGTGGGCGGCGCAGTATTACAAATTCAACCAGCCGCGCTCCTGGCTGACCTCCGGCGGTCTCGGCACGATGGGCTACGGCTTCCCGGCTGCCAT
>CAZVSL010000809.1:0-2382 GCA_964629935.1 uncultured Calditrichaceae bacterium
ACTTGAATACGAATCGCCAACTCCCCCTCGGCCACGCCAAAAGCAGCAGGCCGCGGTAATTCGCGCCTGCTTCCGGCAGAACGGACAAACTCCTGCCGCACGCTCTTGTTCGTGTGCACAACAGGGTAATCGATTCCGGCAAAGATCCCAGGGTAAATGGCCACGTTGCTGCCTGTCCACGTGTGCCTCGCCCAGGCAGGCCGTTTTTTAGCGCAACCGGTCGCGAGGATTCAAGGGGAAGAAAAAAACGCCGAATAGTAGGCGTGCATTCGGCGTTTGATATGAGCTGTTTGTGTAATCCTTTATTTGTGACTTAATGGTTCATTGGTCCAGTGAATGCGAAAAATGAGATCGAGAACGGAATTGTATTTCTTAGTATCATAAAATGGCAATACTAATACTGACGGGAACAATATCCTTGAGTAAATATTCATTAGTGGATTTAGAAAATTGATCACAATCACAACCAATACAATGTGGTAAAAGATAATGTGGGCCAAACCAACATTCTGGTCCATTCTGTTTTGGGGACGTATCTTACAAAGAATCATCCCGACGGTTCTGCCTTGCAGATAGAGTATCTCTCCCAACTGCGTTAGCAAATAGAGAACAATGAATACGGAGATAAAATTCAGTCCTACCCAGTGTGCCGCTAATGCCGGAAGGAGGGAAGATACAACATCAACTACCATTGACAATACTCTACGTAGAATCATGCTCACTTCCTATGCTATAGGTGGCCGTTAGTCGCAACCCAGACCGGAGACACCAATTCGGACTGAGCAGGCATTGTGCGTCAATTAGAATACTGTTTAGTGGGCCATACTTCACAAACCATGACATTCCGAGCTCTATTGTGCATTGTGCGCCCAAACCCCGCAACTGGTCATCTTTGGGCCCTTATTGAAATCCCGCTCCGCCCATCCACCTCATCATCCGGTTTCGTCTTCTCTTCGTCGCCGTTGCTGTTTTCGCTATCCTTGTTGTCTTCACTCTGCTTATTGTGCTCTTCTACTATTGCCTGTATTATGGCTTTCATTTGTTTTGTTATTGCAGCGTCGGCAAGCAGGGTATTCAACAAATCAACTCCCTTTCGAGAGAGCGCACCCTTTGCCATTCCAGGTCCCGAAACAAGCATATCAGCCAGTAACCCAATGATTTCAAGCTTGCTTCCCTTAATGCCACTGCTCTTCGCAATCTCATAGGCGATGTTTCCCAAAACTACGGCGTCGACTCCGTCTGGAACGGACGCCGCAAGCTTGTAATCTGCCACTGCAGCACCAAACTCAACTGCCGACCACACCTTCAAGCCCTCGCCACCCAGGACAAGGGCAACACCCGCCGGGGAAAACCCACCAGCACTCGCTACAGTAAGACCAACACCCTTAATTTGCAACGCTAAACCTCCAGCATAACCTGAAACAGCGAGGGCACCCCTTGTCCCGGCCCAGAACATTGCCCACCTGTCTTTTCGGCCGTCATTGTCGAAGCGACTCACTGGATTATCGTGCGTGTAGTGATATGGTGTGATACTTAAATCGTCTCCAGCCAACGGATCCACCGCCATCCACCGCCCCACCTTCGCATCATAAAACCTCGCCCCAAAATAATCCCACCCCAAACCAAAATCTGTATCCCGCTCTTTGCCCGTAAACTTATTCGGCAAATTCCCCTGGACCGTCATCGAGCGCCCGGCAAGAGTCAAGCCCCACGGGTCGTAATCATCATGCGAGACAACCGCACCAACTTCATTCACCGTGGCGCGCACGGAGCCGAGATGGTCTTTCAGGTAATAGACCATGCTGGTGTTGTCCACCCATTCCACTACCATTTGAGCTTGCTGGGCGGCGCTGACCTGCACCTTCTGAAACTCCGCCAGGCCATGGTTGCTCTCCGGTTCAGCAAGCCAGCGTTCTGCCTGTTCTTTGACTTCCTGATTTATACCGGCACCCACAACTCTGGCTGAGAGAATGGTAGCATTCTTCGGCACGCCGGCAGCTTCGAGATCAAATCGCGGGCCACTCTCAGGAGCTTTGTCCTGCCGTGCGGAAAGACTCGTTTCAAACAAAACATCATCGGGTTCAGATGCGCTAGCCGTGCCGGACCGTTGCCCAATGAGCAGCAAACCATCCCGTTCATCTAAACTCAAATACCCCCGCTCATTCTGAAATGGCAACACGTCAAACCACTCATAATCTCCCCTAACTTGAATACGAATCGCCAACTCCCCCTCGGCCACGCCAAAAGCAGCAGGCCGCGGTAATTCGCGCCTGCTTCCGGGAGAACGGACAAACTCCTGCCGCACACCCGTATTCTCGTGCACCACCCGGTAGTCTATGCCCGTAAAAATCCCTGGATAGATAGCGACATTACTGCCATTCT
>CAZVSL010000810.1:0-2366 GCA_964629935.1 uncultured Calditrichaceae bacterium
CAAATTGTTGTAGAAGTGCTGCTGCCAAGAAAAGTCAAATTCTTGGTGATCACAACGCCTGTGGTATCAAAAAAGGTGCCGCCAGAAAGATTGATGGTATCACCAGAAGAGACTACGCTGACAATGTCGCCAAGCACAACGGACGTGTCTGGTTTTGCAGTGACATAGACTTGCTTTCCGGTCCATCTGACCAGACCATGGACTGGTGCATCGAGACCGTGAAAGACGCGGTCCTCGATTTCGAAGTTGTCTTCTGCATCGACAAAGATAGCGTCGTTGGCATCCATCTGCTCAGGCATCAAATTGAAGATGTCCTGTGAGGCGTTACCGCCAAAACTCGTATTGCCTACATCGAGTGGGCCATACACAGCTTGATCAATGGTTAGGTTGCTGGAGAGCTTCTCCCCTACCGAGGACACATTCAGCACCACGTTGGTGAAACTAATATTGCTGACATCGGAGTACCTGGCGATGAAGATGCCTGAACCGGTCCAGGTATTGGGATGCTGATACTGGCCGCTGATGTTGACGTTATCCAAAACGATAATGCCGGCTTGTTCCACATCTTCAGGGTCCGCACTGCCTTCACCCCGGAATTGCACACCCATGTGCGCGCCATCACCAACTATCGTAACATCTGTCAGCGAAGCATCGCCGTTGAATAAGAAGAAACTGATGTCACCGGAACCTGAGCCAGAAGGAGACAAGGCATCACCGTTGCCGGAAAAAGTCGAATTACTGATATGGATGTTATCGACGCCGGGTGAACCACCAGGCCCGGTGGTAATGCCGGTGATGCCGTTATCATTAAACTGCGAACCGCTGACGATCAAACTATCAAAACTTGAAATGTTGGTGGGGATATGAAACCCGTGGTTGCTGTTGTTTGAGACATTACAGTCGATCAGCCGAATATCATTTACCATGTCAAAGTGGTCAATATGGAAGCCGTTCAAGTTGTCGACCACTGTCACGCTGTCAAAAGTTATGTACTCGTTGATGGTGGTACCGCTGAGCCGGTTGCTCGTGCCCGGCTCGTTCGAAAATTTATCCGGCGCGACCTCGACGGAGCCACTGCTACTTAGAACGACGCCGCTGGAGTTGGAGCCTGTAATATGGATATTGCTGATTTGCAGCGGATTGTCAGGCGAATGGCCGCTGGCCAAATAGCTGATTCCCAGGACAGGCAGGCTCAAGTTGTTCGCAGAGATGACTGTGTTGCCAGTCGTGTCTGACTCACTGCCGGAGCCGATCAAATGGATGGGCTGCTGCAGAAAGACATTTTCCTCATACAGACCCGATGCAATATAGATGGTCGGAATGGTCTGCTCCGGCTGAGCAGGTGCGGCCGGAGAAGTGGCTGTCCCTCCCTTGATGACGTTGTCAAGCTGCTGGTCAAACGCGTTTACCGCATCATTTATGGAAGCGAATGCATTGACGCCCATGACGCGCACGTCGATTTGGCCGGGGAATTGCACGGCATCGCCTTCGGCGAGACCCTGCCAGTCGTTATTAACAAAAGCTTCGGTAATGGGCTGTGCAATGGGGCCGAGCAGGTAGTAATTGTCAAAGCTGACTTCGCCGTCAGCGGGCGTATCAACCGGATTGTCAAAGCCGACAGTTAGCTTGGCGCCCTGAAAGTCAAAGGCACCTCCACCGAGAAAACCACCATCGAAGAACTCGGTCCATTCGCCACCCTGCAAACGGAAATAGGGTGTGATATCCCAGGCATCCCCGCTTGATTCTTTTCTAAATCGAAAACGCAGGTCGAAATTGCTGGTGGTAAGCTCGCCGGGGTTCAGTCCGTGCGTCGAGCGGTTGCCATTGAGCTGGTAACACTCGAGCAGATCGCCGCCGCCGGCAGTGGGGTTATTGAGTGAGAAACTAATCCCCAGATGCTTAAAGGATGAGCCGTCCTCGGCATCTTGTAAATTGAATTTGATCTGACGGCCGTTGGGCCCGGTAACGTCGGTTGCATCGATGCCGACAATATAGATCCAGTACTCCTCTCCTGCGAAGATTCCACCGATGTTGCCTTTCCAATCAAAAGGAACGGGTTGGGTAAAGAACTCATGGAAATTAGCTGAGCCGCCGAAACCTTCGAGTGTCTTGGGTCCCAATGTCACTGGTGGTGTCAATGTGGGCTGAGCATGTAAATCAGAAAAAAATGGTATAACACAGAGAGCAGCCACCAGGATAGAACTAAGTAACGCTCTTGACATAATAAGCCTCCTCGCTCACTGTTCTGCACAGCAAGGTCTAAAGTTAGTTAGTTCCCCCGGTATTGGTCTATCCTTGATTATTCACAAACCGGTGTTCACGCTTCAGCGTGTCGTAACAGCCTAAAGGGGGTGTGAATAAATAAC
>CAZVSL010000811.1:0-1991 GCA_964629935.1 uncultured Calditrichaceae bacterium
AATCACGCCTTTGTATGTCATAATATGTTTCGGATTTCTCCTGCTGCTGTCGCCGGCTCAGTCCCTGTCGCAAAGCGCAGCCTCTGAGACTTCAGAGAAGATGCAATCGGGCAAGCAGGCGCGGCAAGATTCTACCGATGATGACAACTTCATCAAACGCGCTGCCGATACATTTCTAAACCATCATCCTGCGCGCGTATTGGGTCATCCAGCCACTTTCAGTGTCCTGCCCATCGTGTATTATGACTTTCGGACGGGAGTGAATTTCGGCGTGCGCGGCGTGGTGCAATCGCGCTTAAAGCGACCTTATCTTTACAAGCTCGAGGTGCAGGCGCTGGCGTCGCACAAGGGCAGCCACAAGCACGCTTTGTTTCTGGACTATCCGCAGATCGGCGCGGCCGGTTTCGGTTTGCAGGTGCGCGCGGAGTGGACGCGCGATTTAGAAGCGAGGTATTATGGCCTCGGCAATGACAGCCAGCGTGATTCGGAGCTTGTGAATCAGGGCAACGAACGCTTTATCGATGAAGATTATTACATCTACAATATCAAGCGCCCGCGGTTTACGGTCAAGGTGGTGCGTCGACTCTTCCGGCGCTTGTTGCTGGGTGTGGGTGCCGGGTTTGAGTGGGTGGAACCGCAATTGAAGACCG
The DNA here is from genome assembly GCA_964629935.1 of uncultured Calditrichaceae bacterium. Classification (GTDB taxonomy): domain Bacteria; phylum Zhuqueibacterota; class Zhuqueibacteria; order Oceanimicrobiales; family Oceanimicrobiaceae; genus CAZVSL01. The sequence goes on from CAZVSL010000811.1 coordinate 651, forward strand.
GACCGGCGCGTTCCTATCTCGGCCAGGACCGCCCGTTCGGGTTGCACGGCGGCTCGACCCGCTCGGTGCATCTCTCTTTGAGCATTGACAGCCGCAGCAGTGATGTCTTTCCCGCGCATGGATTTCTGACAGAATTCAATCTGGAAACGGCGTTTGCCACTGTGGAGGATACCTCTGTGGCTGCATCCACAGTACTGCTGGAGCGCCAGGTGAGCTATCAGCGCCTGACATTTTCGCATGCGCACTTTCTGCCGCTGCGCAGCCAGAGGCTCATCTTCGCCAATCGCATTGCCGTCGAAACGGTGATAGGCGACGCGCCGTATTACGCCCTGGGCGATCTCGCGGACATGCGGCGCACCCACGTCATCGGCGGCAGCGAATCGCTGCGGGGATACAAAAGCCGGCGCTTCCAGGACAAAGCGAAGCTGCTGACTCTGACCGAACTGCGCTATAACCTGCACCAGGTCAGCGTGTTGTCGCACCAATTCGATATCATCTTGATTACATTTTTCGATACCGGCCGCGTCGCCGATAGATTGGGAGACCTCGCGCCTGGCGGGCTGCACATGACGTTGGGCTTTGGCGGCTGGCTCAACTGGAACAACAGCACCATCATCCGGCTGGATGTGGGACGGTCGCCGGAGGGGTGGGCGCCGTATGTGAGGTTTGAGGCGGCTTTTTGAAGTAAGGCTGCTGTCAATCCAATTGGTTGCCCATCAAATGCATAACCTGCGCTGCCATTCAACGCGCTTAGCTTGATAAAAAGATAAACCCTCCGACAGTGCTCAAAACCCAGCTACCACGCCGCAGCGGCAGCGTCAGGTTGATGTGGAGTTAGCGCCTGACCGACGCCCAAAACTGACCGTACCCCCAAAGCCTTTTCCTCGGGACAGGACAATTTATGATTCTTTATTCCATTTTATCCCAATCTGGGACAGGGGTATCCTTTACTTTTGCCATCACTTCATCAAAACCAGAAAAAATATCTTCTTTAGAATAATCCTTCCAATATTTTGAGATATTTTGACTGGCTTCTAAATTTCCAATTTCTTTAGTAAACATATACATGGCAATTTGGTTTATTGATACACCTTGCTGCTCAGCAACCAACGCCCATCTTTCTTGTAGATCTCGATCCATTCATCTACAATTTGGCAAAGCTCCCCATAAACCTTGGTTTCATCATCACCATGACAGCATTTTCCAATCCGACCCGGAACAGACCCGACATAGCACTGATCTTCTTCAGACCATTCGACTATTTTGAGATATTTGTCGCGTTCTTTCATTTCTGTACTTCCGCAATTTTTTGCTTAACCAATTTCTCTTGATACGGTTTTG
>CAZVSL010000811.1:2001-2362 GCA_964629935.1 uncultured Calditrichaceae bacterium
TCATCTCCCAATTTTCCTGAGATGGTCAGGATAACACCTGATTCGTGAACGTAGTTCCGATGACTACTTTGCCGCCACGATTGACCAAGCCTGCCTTTTCGAGATCACGAATTAATTCTCTTATCTTTCTCGGCATTCATCATAATACTACTTTGATACTAAAAAGTCAATTCATGCCTGGAGTTACCCGCAATAGTTACTTTAACCAGTTATGTAAAAGTCACTTTGGTGCGGCTGTTTTTCTAACACATTAACATACAAACACATTTTCCTCTTGCCATTTATGGTGAACATGTGTATACTAATATCATGTTCGAACATGAACAAAAGTCTGTGCAAAAGCCAGCCAAAGGCCGCGGTA
>CAZVSL010000812.1:0-2354 GCA_964629935.1 uncultured Calditrichaceae bacterium
AGCCAACGGCAACATCACCTATGTCTACATTTTTGTATCGGTTGCGTTTTTTATTCTGCTCATCGCCTGTATTAATTTCATGAATCTCGCTACTGCGCGCTCAGCAAAGCGTATGAAGGAAGTGGGCTTGCGCAAAGTGGTCGGCGCCGACCGTAAGCGCCTGATCCTTCAATTCCTGAGTGAATCTGTGCTCACGGCATTTGTGGCGCTCGCCCTGGCTTTCCTCTGTGTGAAATTAACCTTGCCGTGGTTCAACGATTTTGTTGGCCAGCAGTTTGCTCTTGAAGGCAGTTATTCATTGATGCTCAGCCTTCTGGCCATTGCCTTGTTCGTTGGCCTGGCAGCCGGTAGTTATCCGGCGCTTTACCTGTCGGGCTTTCAACCGGTCAACGTGCTCAAGACCTCTGTTCGTGGTTGTTCCAAATCCACGCTGCGCAAGACTCTGGTTGTATTTCAGTTTGCTATTTCGATCATTCTTATTATCAGTATGGGCATTGTCTACAGCCAATTGGAATATTGCAGCAACAAGAACCTTGGCCTGGACAAGGATAAGGTGGTTGTCCTTCCCATTGGCCAGGAGATGTTGAACAACTTTGACGACATCAAAAATCAGCTCAAGCAGCACCCGCAGATCGTCAACGTGGCCGGTTCCAAGCGGATTCCCTCCGGCCGGCTTCTGGATTCCTCCGGAGCTCGTATAATTGACGGCGGGCGCAATGAGCCTGTTAGTTTTCGAATTGCCAATGTCCGGGTTGACCACGGCTTTCTGGATACCTACAGCATTGAGCTTGCCGCCGGCCGCGATTTCTCCCTGGATTTTCCAACTGATTCGAGCGAGGCGTTCATCCTGAATGAAACTGCCGTACGCAAGCTGGGCTGGAATTCACCGCAAGATGCGGTAGACAAGCCTTTCGAGTACGGTGGGCAAGCGGGTAGAATCATCGGTGTCGTCAAAGACTTCCATTATGAATCGTTGCACCAACCGATAACGCCCATAGTATTGGTTCTGCAACCGAGTTCGTTCAATCGCCTTTCCGTAAAATTCCATGCAGACAAAGCCGGTGACATAGAGAATGTGATTGCTTTTCTGAAAGAGAAGTGGCAGGCGTACCGTCCCAACATGCCCTTCACTTACACATTTCTCAACCAAAGCTATGCTGAACTATACGGAAATGAACAGAAGCTCGGCGAGATATTCACCGTCTTCTCTGCACTTGCCATTTTCATTGCCTGCCTCGGTCTGTTTGGGTTCGCTTCTTATATGGCAGAGCAGCGTACAAAAGAGATTGGTGTGCGCAAGGTTCTGGGCGCAACTATTCCCCGCATTGCGTTGCTGCTGACCAGCGAATTTGTGATTCTGGTGGGCGTGGCCAGTTTGCTGGCCTGGGCTGTCGCCTTTTATACCATGCGGGAATGGCTGCTCGGTTTTGCCTATCGTATAGACATTTCCGGCCAGATTCCTGTTTTTGTCGTTGCCAGCATTGTTGCCCTTGTCATTGCGGTAGCAACAGTCAGCTACCAGGCGATGCGGGCGGCTTTGACAAATCCGGTGGAGGCGTTGCGGTATGAGTAAGCGGCATGCACAGAAGGCGCCTAAACCGGACGAGCCCCGCACACATCGCGGGAGCTAACGACCAGAACCCAAAATCACACAAACTTTTCAATACTTGATCAGTAAATCAGTTTCTCGTATCTTCTCATGATCGTGTGCTTTTCAAAGCGGCCGGGAAGTTGGCTGTGGCGTAGAAGTTGGATCTTCTTCAAAGAATTGCGTTTGTTATAAATGATCAAGAGTTGAAATCCATCGAAGATATGGTTATGTTCACCGAAATAAAAGCCGCCGCCAATCGTCTTCGTGGCCAGGCGAACCGCACGCCGGTCATGACCTCGCGCACCCTCAATCAAAGGGTCGGCGCTGACGTCTTTCTCAAATGTGAGAATTTTCAGCGGGTGGGCGCGTTCAAGTTCCGTGGCGCCTTCAATGCTATTTCACAGTTGAGCCGGGAGGAAAGAGTGCGCGGCGTGCTGACTTATTCCTCCGGCAACCATGCCCAGGCAGTGGCGCTCGCCGGAAAACTGCTTGGCGTAGCAACGACGATAGTCATGCCGAATGATGCTCCACAAATCAAGCGGACGGCCACAGAAGGGTATGGCGCCACAGTGATCGAATATGACCCCGATAGCCGGACGCGCGAAGAGCTGGCAAAGGAAGTTCAGCAAGAGAAAAAGCTGACGCTGATTCCCCCGTATGACCACAGGCACGTCATTGCAGGCCAGGGAACGGCAGCTCTCGAGCTGCTTGAAGAGCTGGGATCCCTCGATTATCTTCTGGCGCCCTGCGGCGGCGGCGGACT
>CAZVSL010000813.1:0-2348 GCA_964629935.1 uncultured Calditrichaceae bacterium
GCCCACGGTCATAATCTTTTCGGGTGGAATCCCGATTTCCAGCAATTTGTCCCGCAGGCTATGTTTATCGATTGGCTTGATAAGATAGCCGTCGCAGAGATGTAAGAAAGACTTGATGACCGTTTCATTGTCATCCAGGGCAGAGACCATGAGGATTTTGGCCCTGTCCTCCACCGCCACGCTCTCCTGCGACTCGATGGCTCGAAGCTCTGTCAGCACTTCCTGGCCGTCCATGCCCGGCATGATGATGTCCAGACAGATAAGGTCGAACGGATAGTCCTCCCGGAACGATTTCCGGAACAATCTGACAGCCTCCCGGCCGCCGGGCGCCAGGTCACACTCGCCAACTTTTTGCAGATGTTTTGCCAGGATTCGACCGCTGCAAGGGTCATCATCAACCACTAAGATACGCATTTTCGTCTCCATTATATTTCTCAGGATCTGTCGGCCTTCATCCTGTTTTATCGGTTGCTAACCCGGATTACCAAAGGCAAATATTGCGGCAGGTTCATAAACCAGCTGTCGCGCAGAGGGCGTTTTCCGGGCAGGCGAGGGCAAAAACCACGCGCGCGATCTTTTTGATTGCAATGTTGAGGGAATTTGATTAAATTCGGCATCTACCGCCGTGCCCTACAAATAACCAGCGTCTTCCCGTTTCACAAACTTCCTTTGATACTTATGAAAAAGATTCTTGCCCTGCCGTTTCTGTTCTGTTTTCTGGCTCTGCCGCAATCAGGCCGTTCCCAATCACCTTACCAGACATTGCTCGAACGAGCCGATAGTCTCGCCACAGCCGGAGACGGAAAACAGGCAAGACTTGCTTATCAGCAGGCGCTGGTATTCGATCCCCAATCCATCGATGCCTTTGTTGGGCTGGCCAAACTGGCGCGCAAGGAGCAAAACTGGCAGCAAGCGCAGGATTACTTTCATCGCGTGCTCGATTTGCAGCCAGACAACCGGGTCGCAAATGCGTATTTCGATAATCATCCCCAAATTCAGGTTTTGCTCTCTGAAGGGGAGCAGCATTTTGCACAGGATAATTTGAACAAAGCGCGTGAAGCCTTTGAGGATGTGCTCAAATACAACAAGCGCTCGCTGCCGGCGCTGACGCGTTTGTGTGAAATCACTTATGAAACAGAGGCATGGCAGGATTACCGCGAGTGGGTGCGCCAGGTGCTGGAGTTTGCACCGCAAGCTCCGGAAGTGCAGAAATTCAGGAGCAACCCGAAACTGGAAGCGCGGCTCAGCCGTGCGGACAGTCTTGCGGGCCAACGCAAGCTGAGGGATGCAAGAGAGCTTTACGAACAAGCTTTGATGATCGATCATCAGTCGATACGCGCGTTCAATGGTCTTGGCAAACTGTACCGTAAGATGTTTGACTGGAAGCAGAGCAAAAAGTGGTTCAAACGCACCTTAAAACTGGAGCCGCACAACCGGGAGGCCAATCATTATCTCCTGACCAATCCCAAGCCAGAGGTCATTCCGGTTCTGAACGAGGCGCGAAATTATATGAAGCTCGGAGAACTCGGGAAGGCAAAAGCTGAGTATGAGAAGGCACTCGAGATCTATGCCGGCACGGTCCCAGCATTTCGGGGCCTGGGACAGATTGCATTCGAACAGCAAGATTGGGATGCTGTCAAAGCGTGGTACGACAAGTTGCAGGAGGTCCAACCGCTTGATTTGGAAGCAAAGTATTGCCGCGGCGTTGCATATCGTGAGACAGGTAAGCTGAGCAGCCTGCTCATCAAACGTCACCAATTCAATGAATCACAGGACCATCTTGACGCCGTGATTGCCGCAGATTCAACTTATCGCGATGTTTTGTACCAACGCGCCTTGCTGGAACGGTGGCGGGAGAACTGGGTCGAGGCTGTCAAGCTCGCTCATCGTCAACTCCGGCTTAAACCGGACCTGCCGGCGGCGCATGTCGGGCTGTACAAACTCTGCCGGTTTTTCCTGCATCATGCTGCCGAGCCTGAACCGGCCCGCGGCCTGGCTGGCGCGTGGCTGGATTTTTTGAGAGCAGAACGACTCCGCCAGAGTGAGAATTTCGCCGGCGCCGATTCCATCTTGGACAAACTATCGGAGTCGGCGCCTGATTTGAATCAGACTCTCGTTCACCTTACTCAGATCAGGCTGAATCTGCAATTACAGCGGGAGGATGAAGCCGCCCGCTGTTTCAGTCAGGCCCTGTCCGGTCTGCAAACAGACATCGATGCCGCTTTTTTGTTCGAAGACTGGAAATACTTATTTACCGAGCGAGAGCTGGCCCTGTATCGCCGTCTTGGCCGTCCGGGAGAAAAGAAAGCATTTTTCGAGAGATTTTGGACCTCACGCAACCCGACGCC
>CAZVSL010000814.1:0-2343 GCA_964629935.1 uncultured Calditrichaceae bacterium
TATGGCAAACTTGAACGGAGCGCGACCCCACAGGCCAGGCGCCGCGGCGGCACAGGGTGTGATGACAGCGGCCTTTTGGGGAGACATCGACGTGGTTGCTGCCGGCGTTTTGGTGCGGCGCATGGCCGAGGAGGCGCGCGGAGTCCGCGCAGGACACCGCAGGGCCGCCTGGCGGGAGAATACACGGCTGGCGGTGGGCAACAAACGCCGTGCCGCGCGGCTGCGGCTGCGAGTTTGACACGGCCCGAGGAGGCCGGAGCGGCACACGGTGCGGCAAAAGCTGCAAGCAGCCGGGAATTACCAGGATTTTCACTGATGTTTGACCGGTTATTAGGGCCGAAGAAGCGCAACAAATCATGAGTATAAATTAGCGACGCTATCACAATGAAAAAACTATCGCTCTTTTCTTCGCTTGCTATTCTGCTGGTTTGTTGGGGAGTGCATGCGAATGGTAAGTTAAATGTTGTCACCACGACTTCGGATCTGCGTTACATAGCTGCTGAGGTTGGGGGCGAGTATGTGGAGACGTTCTCTATCGCAAAAGGCTACCAGGACCCGCATTTCGTGGATGCGAAACCGAGTTTTGTCCTGAAGTTGAAGCGTGCAGATCTGTTTATACAGGTGGGTTTGGACCTGGAGGTGGGGTGGGCGCCGCCCTTGCTGGAGACGGCGCGTAACAAGGATGTTTATTTTGGCGGCGAGGGTTACATGGACGCCTCCAGTGGGATCGAGCTTTTGGAAGTGCCGCGCACCGATGCGGCCACACTGCGGGCCCAGGGCGACATTCATGTTTTCGGGAATCCTCACTACTGGCTGGATCCGCGTAATGGTAAGGTGATCGCCCGGAATATTTGCGACAAGCTGGTGAAACTGCGACCCGCTGATGCTGCCGCTTTTGAGGCCAATCTGGAGCGCTTCAACGCCCGCCTCGACTCAGCATATAACGTGTGGCAGGAGAAGCTGGCTCCTTATCAGGGCGCCAGGATCATCGCATATCATAATAGCTGGCCTTATTTTGAGAAGGCGTTCGGGATCGACATCGTGGGATTTATCGAGCCCAAGCCGGGCATTCCACCATCTCCATCACATCTGGTTTCGGTGATTCAGAAGATGAAGAAGGAACGGGTGCAGGTCATCATCATTTCTCCTTATTTTGACGATAAGCCAGCGAAGGCCGTGGCCAGGCGTACCGATGCAGAGGTGGTCTATATTGCGCCTTCTGTTGGCGCTTTTCCTGAGATTGAGACGTATTTCGATCTGTTTGAATACAACATCGAGGCGTTAACCGAAGCGATGGCAAAAACACAACGATAACTATTCGCGAGTTGGAAAATGCTTGAATTTCTGCTGCCGCCGTTTGTTGCCTGTCTGATCTTGACCGGGATTCACGCTTACCTCGGCATCCATGTGGTTGAGCGCAAGGTTATTTTTGTGGATTTGGCGCTGGCGCAGATTGCGGCGCTTGGCACAGCTATCGGCGCGATCATCGGGTTTGATTACGGCGGTACGATCTCGTATACCTCCGGGTTGGCTTTCACGCTGGTGGGGGCCACGATTTTCGCCTTGACGCGCATGCGCAACGAGCGCGTGCCGCAGGAGGCCATCATCGGTATCGTCTATGCGGTTTCAGCGGCGGCATTCATTTTGATCATGGACCGGGCGCCGGAGGGCACGGAGAAGATCAGAGGCATGCTCGTGGGCAGCGTGCTGTTCGTGGATTGGGCCACAATTGTGAAGACAGCCATTCTCTACGGCGTGATTGGGGTGTTCCATTTTGTGTTTCGCCACAAATTCATCACCATCTCGCTGGATCCGGACAAAGCATTTGCCGAGGGTCTGGTTGTGCGGTTCTGGGATTTTCTGTTTTACGCTTCGTTTGGTTTTGTGGTGACCAGCTCAGTGTTGATCGCCGGCGTTTTGCTGGTTTTTTCATATCTGGTGGTGCCGTCGGTGTGCGCGGTGCTTTTTTCGGATAACTTCAAGACACGGCTGGTCATTGGCTGGAGCCTCGGGTTTCTCGCCAGTTTGCTTGGTATCATCGCATCTGTGACATTCGACTTGCCAACCGGCGCCGCCATCGTTTGCACGTTTGGCCTGCTGCTGATTTTGTCGGGCATCGTCAGATATGTTATGCCCAACCATAACCATGCGGAAACGACCACGCCTGAGGCGACCCGGCAGATGACAACAGTCGGAGATAGCTAGCCCAACTTCGATACTTGGATTTGTAAATTCAATATTTACAACGAGAAATATCTCTAGTTTCCACTACATTTAGAACATTTTGTGGCTCTATGTCGTTTTGTGTGGGTAAATTCCAAACGTGCCATTCTATAACGTGAC
>CAZVSL010000815.1:0-466 GCA_964629935.1 uncultured Calditrichaceae bacterium
TGGCGCCGCTCGAGCCATTGTTGAATTGGATGCGGCCCCAGGCGCCGGAGGCGCCGCTGCGGGTGAAGGTGACTTCATTGCCGGCTTGGCCGTTGACATCGAGGGTGCCGTTGATGATCAGGTCGATGCCTGGATCGAATTCAATCGTGGTACCTGCTTCAACAGTAAGGGTTACGCCGGACTCAACGGTTATGTCATCTGTAATCTCAATAGTGCCTGCCCACCAGGAGTCTTCGGTGATTTCACCGCTGGAGAAATCGAGGTCGATATCGACGATGATATCATCACCTGACTGTCGGATGTTGGTGACTGCAATGCCCGTTGGTGTAGACCCGTTGTTGGAGTTTGGTTGTGTCCACGGCGTGAATTGGGTCTTGTTACCTGGTCCATGTGGATCGGTCGCATCACCAGAATCACCTATACCGAATGAATTATGCAAGGCTTCTAGAACATCACCGGAATCTGG
>CAZVSL010000815.1:476-2342 GCA_964629935.1 uncultured Calditrichaceae bacterium
ATGAATTGTCTGCTGGTTCCCATCGAATTCGATCTGGAAAAGATTGGTTGGGTCTTATGTGCGAAATCATAAGTCCGGTTCCGGGTATTGCACCATTATTACAGAATTCGAACTGCTCGTAGATGCTCAATCCTTGTCGATTTTCGAGCAGAAAATAGTCGGTTGTATTGATTTCAATTAAATAGTACTGGTTTGTTGTGTTTGCATCTTCTATCGCAAGGTTCGTAACGTTAGAACTTATAACATCTGGGGTTACCCACCCTAAGGCAACCTTTTCATATCCAGACATTGCTATGAAATCACGAGTATCAAATATGCCCCAGGAGCCTGTATAGTTGAAATGAAGAGCCGTATCATAAAAGAGATGGCCTATCTCATGTGCTGCAAGTCGCCTGGCGAAACCTAAATTGGTGCAATTGTGCATACTTACTCCTGAGCCAATATTGCTGGCTCCGCTGCCATTGATTTGCTTTCCATCTAATGTCATTGAACCGGTAAACCCAAGGTTAGCTATGCCACTGCCACTGAAACCCGCAAAGTCGGAACCATTACCCCAGAAACGATAAACAAAAATGATCAAATCCACTTCATCATCATTGTCTGAGTCATAATCAGCATAGTCTACAGTTTGATCGAGAGCATTAAGCGCGTCTTGGTTCAGTGTTCCCCGTCCGCCAGGGACATTGTAATGACTGTAATTAGAGTCCGCACGATAAAAACGGATGTCACCAATCAGGTTGAAATTGCCATTAGACATTTCATAAAAAAAATCACTCAGGCTGCCTTCGGTATAGGGCGGATTTGCGCTGTCATCGATAAAACTGTTCGCCCAATATGGCAAATCAAAAAGCGTATACGGCCATCCATCATCACTATCATTATGGCAACCTGAAGCCTGAAAAACGGTGTCCTGAAATCTCACAAAGATAACAAGTGCCCTCACGGTGCCGGATGTCGGAATTCTTGGAGTCTGTGCTTGAGTAAACAAGTCGTTGAAAGTATTGTTGGTCTCAATCTTTATAGAACCATTGCCTTGTTCTTCCTCGCCCATACCACAATACAGCTCAATTGTTTGGCTATATAGTACGGTAGGCGAGCAGGCCAGAGCGATAATGCAGCCGAAAAGAAAGGTGGCAGAGTTCTTTATGAAATTTAACATTGTGGTCCTCCTTTTCAGAGATGTTGATTTTGGTTGGGAGCATTATTCTCACTTCAACAATGTCATGGAACCTGTGTAAAGAACTCGATTGTCTGATTTGATGACATAGTAATACAATCCGGATGAAACCGGGGTGCCACTGTGATTTTCAGCCTGCCACAGTTTTGTATAGGTGCCGGGCTGCTGCAACCCAACATCGAATGCCGACACTTCTTTGCCCAAAAGATTAAGGATTTGAATTCGAACCCGTCCAGGCGATGCCAGCCTGTAGCTGATTCGAGTGTTCTGGTTGAAGGGATTGGGATAATTAACAACTCCAAGGTCATCAGATGCAATTTCTTCTGATATCACGGAAGTGATGGTACCATAAGTCTTCCCATTGATTATCGCGCCGGTTAGCGCTTCATGTCCACCTTCATTGAAGTCAATGATAACACCGAGAGTGTCTGCCAACAGAAAATCAATCGGGTTTCCCAGGGTTGAATCTTCACTCAAGAAGGTCGATATTCGGGCATATTTAAAATTGTGACCAAACAAGGTTGTGTCCCGAATTGCCGTTATTTCTTGATAGAAGAAGTCATCCAGCGTCCAGGTAACGCCGACTTCGAGTTTTAACCGATAAAGCAATCTCTCGTCTGGTGAAGAATATCGCAATACGGAGTCCTCATTTGCTACTCTGAGATAGCGTGTTGCAAAGAAAGCTTCGA
>CAZVSL010000816.1:0-2328 GCA_964629935.1 uncultured Calditrichaceae bacterium
ATCCACAGCCCTTGCATCGCAGTACAAGCGGTTGTTATGCCATGACTGTTTATCTGCGCTTAGACAATTCTATGAACTGTCGGGGAGAGACAATCGAAATTTCTCTAAAGGGATGAAGAATCAATAAGTCATCGTCACCGGTAATTAAATAAGAAGCGCCTCCACTTACGGCTAATTCGAGAAAGTTATTGTCTTTAGCATCACGAGATACTTGAATTTTTTCTATAATATCCACAAAAACTGATTCTTTGATAAGTGCCCTTAAGAACTCATCTCGGATTTTTCTTGTCGCATAGCGGTCGAACTTCTTGCGACGAAGCACATCTGCCAATTCTTCTGCAACCTCCATAGAAAAAAGAAGTTCACCTTCTCTCAACACCTGTTGTAAAGCAAGGCCCGGATTGCTTTGGTTAAATAAAACGCGCTGATTATAGTGTTTGTATCAAAAACGTAACGTTCCTTACTGTTCATCCAAAATCTCTTTTAGGATGTCTTCGGTAAGACCACGAGATTTGGCCTCTTGAGTTGCTTCCTTCATTATTTCGCTTATTGACCGACTTGGTTTTGATGTCTCAGTTAGTCGAAGGCTTAGCAATGCGTCAAGTTTTCGTCGCTCTTGCTCAGAAGCCGATTCGTATATACTGGCAGCCTCTGGAGTGACTCGAATTGTTATTTCCTTATTTATCATAACTTCTCATCCTCAGATTTTCACTAATGTCTTTTTAAGATAATATAAGAATCGCGGTACAGATACTCCAGCAGTTTTTCTCTCGCTTTACTACGGGCATAACGCAAGGCTGTGCCGCGCCGGACGATTGAGCACCTGACTTCGAGACCCCACAGAGCTTCGAAAACTCCCAAAACATTCCAGATCGCACCGCCCCCGGCGTCGGCGCCAGCCATTGTGGACGCCCGGCACGGGCATGAACTAATGGGGTGTAAGTCCACTGTAAGTGAACCTCTGTATTTATGTTTAAAGTACAACAATCATTAGCGAAAGGCAACTGCAAAGCCGCGAGGCTTTGTGGGATGTCAAGGGGCACTTTAAAGGCGGCCAGGGGCGGGCGGATTAAAAGCGGCCATTTTGTGAGCGGTTAACTCCGTGAGATAGATTATCTAACGCGGTCAAGGAGGAGCAGCGTCGCGCTTGACTTGCGGCACTTATGCCCGACCGGGCTCAGTCGTGAGCGGCGCGGCGGCAACCGCCTGCCTTGTAAATGTGAAAGAACATCTTCGCATTTGATGTTGCATCATCCTGCGATGATGAGTTTATCCTGAGCATCGCCGAAGGGCCCTGTGCGGACCCGTCCCGACGCTGTAGGTCGGGATTGTGGTAAGGGCGGGGGAAAGCCCCGCCCTTACCCGATTAGCTGTTTATTTTCATTGTACTTAGTCTTATTTTGTCAAACGGGAGACTTGCTGGTAGAAGTTACAATGGCAGGAATTCGATTCTGTTTTCGATATCTTCAGGCTCTCCCGCTTTTGCAATAATTTCTAAATCACGGATACAGGTGCCCACTGAAACGCGTAACTGGTGGGCATAAATGACACCACCAAAATGAATATCGTTCCTTTGCCGCTTTATTGCCTCCTGTAGTAGGTCATAGTCTCTGGTGAATAACGCACGGCTTAATTCCGTTGCTCGGTCCAACAGTTCTGAGTCATCGAATTCACTTGTACCATCTTCATATGAAGTAATGATGTCGACATCACGCGATTTGAGTCCGTCTGAGATTGCTCGCGGCACGTTATGATCCATGTATAGTTTGATTGCCATTAAATCAGTTTCTTGGCCTTCAACCGTTTGATGAGAGGTGACGGTCTCGCCGATTTTCTCAATTGATCTATTTGCTCCAATTGAGTTTCCATTTCTTCATCGAGCCTTTCTTGATGGTCAGCGTAATAGGCCAAGGCTGAATATACTTGGCCCAGAGTAAGTTGAGGATGCTGATATTGCACTTCTTCTGGACTCCAGCCGTAAGCTATTTTATCAAGTACGAGTTCTATTACTTTGATTTTCGTACCCTTAATGATCGCTTGATTTTTCTCGTTAAGAATGATATGCTCGTAACTTGTTTCCGCAATGGACATCTGAATACTCCAATTTGTATAAACAGGACCTCTTAATTTCTGAACTGATTTATACTTCTTAATATACAAACAAAATCATGTCTCTCAAACCTGATTTTTGCCCAGAAGCACATCGAAAAATTGTGGAAAAGGATAGACTGAAAATTCTGACCGAATATTTTCTGCTATTGCAAAATGTTCACTTCGCTCGACTACAGCTTAGGCAGAAGTCAGCAGAGGCCATAGTAGCCCAACGCT
>CAZVSL010000817.1:0-1918 GCA_964629935.1 uncultured Calditrichaceae bacterium
AGACAGAACTGAGACCGCTACAAAAGCGCAATTGGCTACCGTACAGGCGTTATTAGGCCGGGTTATGGAGCTGAATGCCGGTTTTAAACAGCGTGAGATATTTGCGATGTTTAGAAATCTTGGGATTGAAAGGTCGGTTTCGGCGCCGGGAATGCCGGCAATTGAGCTGGTTGAAGGAGCTGAGAATCCAGATAAAGCGCCGCCGCCGCGAAACAATCACGAATAATTATGTGCTAACAGCTTTGTCTCCCCCTGGAATACAACTTCGATCTTAGTCTTGTCCACCACATTTGTAATCACGCCCACACCGAACTTCTTATGGCGAATCGCGGGCACGTTGGAAAAGTCCTTGCTCAGATCATAATCGACAATATGCTCGTCATCGATATCTGAAATCAGCGTCGCCCAATCCGGCTTGCGCCGTCGGCGCGTCGCAGCGCCGCCTGTACTTTTGCGCAGGGTTTTTCTTGCTGTCTCACCGGTTCTGTACCCGTGGGTTGAATTGCAGCCCTTGCAGAATACTTTCTTGATCTCGCCGTCCACAATTTTGGTGACCACGTGAATCATGTCGGTTTTGCACTTGCTGCAAAATGCCTTCACTTCTTTACCGATTGAAATTCTGGAACGTCCGGTACTCATTCTTCTCCTTACTTGCAACGACAGATTATCGACCTACTCATTTCACTTCGAATCACGGTTAAACTAACTTTATATACATTTAAAAAGTTACAGTTGTCTGATGGTTCAACCTCCTAACAAGAAAAAAACCCCTTTCGCCGTAAAAGGGGTTTTTGTTTTCAACCAAGTATGTGTTGCAGATACTGGATTCTTATTCCCAGTTTTGAGCCAGTACTTTTTTGTCCTCTTCGAATACCACTTCAATCTTGTTATCATCAAGAATCTTTGTGATGATGCCGACTCCGAACTTCTTGTGACGAATCGCCGAAGTTTCTGAAAAGTCGCTATTGATATCATAATCGACGATTCCATCTTCGTCGATTTTTTTCATCAAGGTAGCCCAACTGGTCCGTCCCCGCCGTTTAACAGGTCCTCGTGGGGCGGTTTTCGCGGATTTGGTTTCCTTCGTTGCCTTGGCCGCCTTTGCTGTTTTGGCTGTCTTAGCTATCTTAGCCGTCTTGGTTGTCTTAGCTGTCTTGGTTGTCTTGCGTTTGCGGCTGGTTTTCGGCGCCGGCGTTTCAGCGGTAGCCTGCTTCGTTTGCTCGCTTTCTGCCATGTTTCTCTCCAGGGTTTACCATATAACTAACAAAAACAAATATAAGCAAACGACCCATAAGATGCTACTTATTTCTGCAAAGATTTCAGCAAGTAAACTTATCTCACGCGTTTGGCATGAATGCGTGCAGCGGAATAACCAAAGTCGCAAGCGTGTGAAAAAAAACTTGAGATTTAGCCCGTCATGATAGATATTGGTTGTGGCGCCCTTGCGTGGGCTGTTATGGCGCTCGGTTTACGCCTTTTGATTGGAATTTTTCTGTTCCAGAATTGCATGGGTTAAATTCTCAGGCAGGTGTCATGAAGCATCACGCCATCCAGCAATGGCAGCACGACCACACCTTCGGTCAAGAACAGATTAGAGCCGGCGAGAAGCGCACGTTTCTGGTGATGGCAATTACCGCCGCCATGATGCTGGTTGAAATTTTGGCCGGTATCGCGTTTGGCTCCATGGCTTTGCTGGCAGACGGACTGCACATGGGATCGCATGCGGCAGCACTTGGCATCACCACCTTTGCATACTTTTATGCGCGTCGTCACGCTGGCGACCCCCGTTTTAGTTTTGGAACGGGAAAAGTCAACGCTCTCGGCGGGTTCAGCAGCGCTGTGTTGCTCGCAGTTTTTGCTTTGATGATGGCGTGGGAAAGCATCGAACGGTTCCTGAACCCAGTGCAGATCATCTTCG
>CAZVSL010000817.1:1928-2327 GCA_964629935.1 uncultured Calditrichaceae bacterium
CATCTTCGATCAGGCCATCCTGGTCGCTGTCATCGGACTGATTGTGAACGCGTTAAGTGTCTTTATTCTTGGTCATCATCATCACGAGCACGATGAACCAGAAGCGCACACACATGAACATCATCATTCCGACCATAACCTGAGAGCAGCCTATTTGCACGTGTTGGCCGATGCTCTAACCTCTTTGTTTGCCATCTTCGCTTTGTTGGCAGGCAAATACTTTGGCCTGGTCTGGATGGATCCATTCATGGGTATTGTCGGCGCTGTCCTGGTATCACGCTGGTCGTGGGGACTACTCAAGGATACCAGCCACACGTTACTCGACAGACAGGCTGCGCCTGACTTGGAAAAACTTGTGAAGCAGGCGCTCGAGAACGAGAATGGTACACATGTCGCTGA
>CAZVSL010000818.1:0-2324 GCA_964629935.1 uncultured Calditrichaceae bacterium
CTTCCTCCACCGTTGGGGAAATGACGGCCATATCCGGCAACCGCCTGAAAGAAGGCATGCCCGTCATCGTGCGTGGCAACGAACGAATCTTTCCCGGCAGTCCGGTGAAGCTCCAAAGTTCAGCAGCAAATGGCACGAATGGCAAGGCTCATTCACAGAAGTAATCAAAGCTAGATCGAATTCGTAATTCGTAAATCGTATACCCTATACCTTTCACCATGCAATGCAACTCTGGCACAAAATGCACAAATTCACTCTTAGTCATAATACCATAAAAAGGTAAATCCGTGGGTTTGATCAATAGTTCTATACGCTTTCCCGTAACCGTTGTCGTCGGCGTGCTTATCGCGATCATGGGTGGTTTCGTCGCCCTGAAAAATGTGCCGATCCAATTGACGCCTGACGTCAAGCGTCCTATCATCACTGTGACCACCAACTGGTTTGGCGCCAGCCCGGAGGAAATCGAAAAAGAAATCGTCGATCAGCAGGAGGAATACCTGAAGTCGGTGGAAGGCGTGCTGAAGATGAACTCGACCTCCAGCTCCGGCCAGGGCGTGATCACGCTGGAGTTCGATGCCGGCATGGATATGAACGCCGCGCTGGTCAAAGTCACCAACAAGCTCAACGAGGTGCCAAGCTATCCGGACGACGCCGACCGGCCGATCGTAACCACCTCCAGCCAATTCGATGGCGCCATCGCCTGGTTTGTGGTTTTGGGTGACAGCAGTGTGTACGTGCCCCACATGCAGGATCTGGTTGAAGACATGGTGCAGCCGCGCTTCGAGCGTGTGTCCGGGGTCTCGCGCATCAATGTCTTCGGAGGCCTGGAAAACGAGCTACATGTGACTTTTCAGCCTGAACTGCTGGCGTCCTCAGGCATTACGATTTCGCAGCTCACACAAGCGTTGCGTTCAGAGAACCGTGACATCTCTGCGGGCGACTTTGGCGAAGGCAAGCGGCGTTATGTTGTGCGCACCATGGCGCGCTTCGAACGCGTGGAAGACGTCGAACAAACGGTTATCACAGTACGAAATGGCGTGCCGATTCGGGTGCAGGATGTGGCGCGCGTGGAAATAACACATCAGAAACCATTTGCACAGGTGCGATACAAGGGCCGGCCTGCCATCGCGTTCAATGCCCAGCGTCAGGTTGGCGCCAACGTTCTGGATGTCATGGACGGTTTGCTCGCCGAGATGGAGGCGGTCAACGAGGAGATTCTGAAGGACCGTGGTATGCGTATTCAGAATGTCTACCGCGAGACGGTTTATATCAACTCTGCCATCGATCTGGTTTTTGACAACATTTATTTGGGCGGTTTTTTGGCGATCGCCACGCTGTTTCTTTTCCTGCGCTCTGTATCTTCGATTCTGGTGGTCAGTCTGTCCATACCGATCTCTATCATCACAACGTTTCTCACCATGTTCCTGTTTGGCAGATCCATCAACGTAATCTCGCTGGCCGGGATGGCTTTTGCAGTGGGTATGGTTGTGGATAGCGCCATCGTGGTGCTGGAGAATATCTATCGTCACATTCAGCTCGGCAAGAACAAATGGCAGGCAGCCGCTGATGCCACGCGCGAAGTCTGGGGCGCCTTGCTGGCTTCAACGGTTACGACGGTTGCCGTGTTTCTGCCGATTCTCTTTATTGAGGAGCGTGCCGGACAGTTGTTCCGTGACATCGCTATCGCGATTTCAGGCAGCATTGTGGTAGCGCTGCTGGTCGCGATGACCGTCATCCCGGCTTTGTCTTCGCGCATCCTCAACATCTCGACCAAACTACACGGCAAGGATGAGTCGCAGTCACTGCTGGAGCGACTTTCGAAACGGATTGCGTCTTTCGTCAACTTTGTGAACAAGCGCAATTATCGTCGGCTGGTTGTGGTGCTGGGCATCGTGTTCGTCTCTGTGGGCTTGACGGCGGTAATGGCGCCAGACTCCGAGTATTTGCCGAATGGCAATCAGAACTTCATTTTTGGACTGCTCATTCCACCGCCGGGCTACAATATCGATGAGATGATACGAATCGGACAGGACATCGAAAGTCAGGTCAGGCGCTTGTGGGATACGCCGGCAGATGAAGCGCAAGATCTGCCCGGCGGCGGCCTGGATAACTTCTTCTTCGTGGCGCTGCCAAATCAAGCCTTTCTGGGAATGCGCTCGCGCGAGGACGAACGCGTGCGCGAGCTCGAGCCTGTGATCAACGGCGCCCTGCAGTCGGTGCCGGGCGCGTTTGGATTTGCGCGCCAGTCGTCGCTATTCACGCGCGGATTTGCCGGCACGCGCTCCGTCTCCATCGATGTTACGGGACCGGATTTGAACCGGGTG
>CAZVSL010000819.1:0-2310 GCA_964629935.1 uncultured Calditrichaceae bacterium
CGGCCTGAAATAAACCCCGCTCGGATCGATGACCAGCGGGCAGTCGCGAAGCTCAGTCCGACATGCAAACGTAAACACCTGGCGTTTGCGTGGCCGCACCGGCAGGTCTGGAATTGCCGCCAGTTTGGCGATTTCCGCTGCTGCAGGACCGGCGGCATTAACCACGGCGGCGCATTCAAATCGCTTGCCGCTTGCAACTTCCACCGACAGGACACGGGACGCATCGTGGTGCAACGCTACAACTTCGTCTTTCACGTAGTGCACACCCAGGGATTCTGCTTTGCGCCTGAGCGCCATGAGCAGGCTATAGGGATCGATCCAGCCTTCACCGCGCATACCGAGAGCGCCGGCAGCGAGATCCTCTACGTTCAGCCAGGGAAAGCGTGCCTTTAGCTCCGGCGGTTCCAGAAAGTTGACCTCAACTTGATGTGTGCGTTGCAAATCCACATTTTTCTGGAGCAAGGCCCGACCTTTTTCCGTGGCAAGAAACAGGTAGCCGGCTTCCTTGAACGAGAGCGCGGGCGAAAAGTCGCCCACGGCAAGGTGCTCATGTGCCTTTCTAAGGAACTCTGCTGCGAACTTCGATATCTCAATATTTTCCGGCGTGGAGAATTGCTGGCGGATACCGCCTACGGAGAGAGTGGTCGAACAGCGCGCATAAGTCGGGTCTTTCTCGACCACCAGAACTGAGCCGCCGAATCCGGGCTCGGCGCCAAGGAAATATGCAATAGAGCTGCCAATAACGCCGCCACCGATTATGACGACGTCGAATTTGTGTCGGCTTTTTGCTATCTTTGGCCCTCAGGTTAAAGGCTGCGAAGTCTTTGAAAAGCGGGATTTTGCTGCCGGTAGTCAGACTTTTGGTTCAAGCAGTGCTATTTTCTGCATGCAGCTCTTAAGAAAGTCATGTTCGAATGTTTCGTTGTTGTCGTAGACGAAGCCAAAAGTGCGCTGCCAGATGGCCGCCTTTTCCATGCACAAGTAGAAAAACACCGCATCGTGCCAGGATGCAAATGCTGCATATTGCGTGCGAAACATCTCGACTTTCAGGTCATCGGGATATGTGAGCTTGCCGTGCGGATCCGGGACCATCTCCATCTGCAGAATTTTGGAGGCGTGCCCGTTGCGCCGGATCTTCTTTATTGCCGGCTTGATCATCGTGACCGAACCGAAAGAAATGAACAGCACTTCTTCGGGCTGAAACAGCGACATCACAGTCTTGGCGATGTCCGGATAGTCGGTTTGCCAGCGATCATAATATACAATGGGATGAAAATGAAACGAGACCTTTATGCCACGGTCTGCCAC
Source organism: uncultured Calditrichaceae bacterium (assembly GCA_964629935.1). Classification (GTDB taxonomy): domain Bacteria; phylum Zhuqueibacterota; class Zhuqueibacteria; order Oceanimicrobiales; family Oceanimicrobiaceae; genus CAZVSL01. Next base: position 1,309 of record CAZVSL010000819.1, read on the forward strand.
CGCCCGCGCTGCAGCCAATCGTTGTTCCAGTGACGCGGTAAAATGCTCCTCATTGCTGACGATGGTGGGCGTATTCAGGGACCAGCTACACACAATGTTGGGCGGCGCCGTGTTTTGCAAAAAGTAGCTGATATTGTCAGACTTGGTCTTAAATTCCAGCAGTACGTTCGGATGCTCGGCAGCAAACGCGCATAGTGCGTCCAAATTGCCGTTGCGATTGCCCCAGACCAGCGAATCAGAAGACTGGCCGGTGCCATAATGATAAAAACGGTCCGGCTCGATGGCAATGGCCTGCAGTTTTGCGGCAAAGTCTGCGTCGAATACAAACTCATCAGCATAAAAGGTCTGGATGGTGCAATAGCTGCAGCCAAAGGCGCAATTCTCCACCGCGTCGATTGTGCGCAGGTTGCAGCACACAGTCTCTTCCGATGCAACCGGACACATGCCATGAATCTTTTTCTGCGAGCGTTCCGTGCTAAGCGTTTTCTTCTCGCGCACGCGCGGTTTTGGCAGGCCGCTTGCCGGATAGGTCTTGGCTTTTTTCTTGATTTCTGCTATGTGGCTCTGCAGTTGCCGTAGAAACTGCTGTTTTGTCAGCGCGCGATGTGCGCCTCCGTTCTGCTGCGCCTGCCACCAGGCCCTCAAACTGCTCTCCCGCCACATGGCCAGGTCACGGCAGGCCTCAACCACCTGGCGCCATTCCTGAAACGTAAATCGATGCTCGAAGGCGAGCTGGCGCACAAATCGCTGCTCATCAGGCTCGAGCTCGGCGAACAGGGACTGCTCCTTGAAAGCTTCGAATTTAGTGTGATAGTCTGTCAGCTTGGGCATTTTCAATTTCACAAGGTTAAACTTTACTCAGGTTGCAATTATAGACAAAACGCGCCTCAAAAGCAATGACAAATCAGCCAGCGATTTTGCTTTAGTTTGTGCGACTATAACCTTATTTGGTTCTTCTCCCAACTCTGGGTTGAACCACAATATGTAGTGGTGGGTTAGCTT
>CAZVSL010000820.1:0-2309 GCA_964629935.1 uncultured Calditrichaceae bacterium
TCCCAGCTAATGCGCGGCTGCAATGCGCGCAGCGGCGCGTCAGCGAACCGGCCGGCCAACATCTCCAAAACCCGATTAAACACATCGATGGTCAGGTTGCGATAACAATAGCTGCGTGTAACAAGGCCATAAAGGGCCTCGCGCGGCCAGTCCTGCATGGCCACTTCGGCAACGATCTGCTGCGCCAGCACATCCAGGCAATTTTCCGGGATGACGGTCTCTTCGATGTCGCCACTGTGCATAAGCCGGGTCATGGCCACGGCATCGTCGAGGTCGGACTGATACAGCGGGATGATGCGGCCTTTGCTGGTAGCGCTGAGCAGGTGGCCGCTACGTCCCACTCTCTGCATGCCGCCAGCCACAGAGCGCGGTGAAGCCAGTTGCACCACCAGATCGATGCTGCCGATGTCGATGCCGAGTTCCAGGGAGGCTGTTGCAATGACGGCCGGAATCTCGCCTTCCTTCAAACGAGCTTCGATATCATACCGCATTTCGCGTGAGATGCTGCCGTGATGCGCCAGCGCGATCTGCGCGCCGGAGTCGCCTGTCAGCTTTGCACGCAGTTCATTGAGCTGCCGCGCCACGCGTTCGGCCTGCGAGCGTATGTTGACGAATACCAGGGTGGTGCGATGTGAGCATATCAAATCATAGAGTTTTTCGATCACCGCCGGCCACACAGAGGCCTCCGGCAAGTCGTTGAAGTTTTCAACCGGAGAAAGAACCCGCAGGTCCATCTGTTTGCGCTGGCCGCAATTTATAATCGATACCGGACGAGGATTGGGCGGGCGATGAATCTGCGAATGTTTTTGGCCGCCGAGAAAGGCTGCAATGCGCGCCAGCGGCCTCTGGGTGGCCGAAAGCCCGATACGAACAGGCTCGCGCTCGCACAGCGGCATCAGCCGTTCAAGGCTGAGACTGAGGTGGACGCCGCGCTTGCCGCCGCTGATGGCGTGGATTTCATCGATGATAACATAGCGCAGATTGCGGAACATCTCACGACCGCGCTCCGATGTCAACAATAGGTATAGGGATTCGGGAGTGGTGATGAGAATATGCGGCGGCCTCTTGAGCATGGCTTGCCGCACATGCGAGGGGGTATCGCCCGTGCGTACCATGGCCTGTATCTCCGGCGCAGACACGCCCATCTTACGCGCCTGTCGTCGGATGCCCTTTAGCGGCTCCTGGAGGTTACGATGAATATCATTGTTCAGCGCTTTTAGCGGCGAAACATAGAGGGTATGGACGCTGCCATCGCCGCGGCGGCCGGAATCCTGCGACCGCAACCGAAAGAGCTCATCGATTGACCACAGGAAAGCGGCGAGCGTTTTGCCGGAACCGGTGGGGGCCAGGATCAGCGTGTGTCGACCCGCGGCGATCTCAGGCCAACCCTGCTTCTGCGGCGGACTCGGCTCAGCGAATCGACCGGCAAACCACTCTGCTATTACGGGATGAAAGGTGTAATCGTCTGTCAATTTCCTGCTCCCGGAGCGTCTTCTTTACACTGAAAGATTTGTCACCATGGCGTTACCAGGGTTTTGGAAAGATAGAATTGTTTGTATTTAAAATCAAATTCTATACGCAGGCCTCAAGCGTGTTAGGTTGAATAATTCACACACTGTGTACTTCGCTGCCAATTAGTTTCAAGTTATAAAAAAACCTTGAACTTGCCTCAATTTCACAGTATCTTGAAACTGGCATTATACTCTGAATAGGAAAGCGACCAGTTTTATAGTATTGCCATGTCGCCAGACAAATACAGAGAGACAATTTTGCGAAATCATTCCACCAACAATAACCGCCAGCAGGTGCTGATTTTCGACAACCTGCCCGAGGGTATCCTGGCCATATCCTGCACGGATCCGCCGATGATCTCCAACATCAACGCCGGCGCCTGTCGCATATTGGAACTACAGAAAGAAAAAGTTCTGGGCGAGACCGTAGAGTCGGTGTTCGAAGGCAAACAAGCTGCGTTGCTCAGAATCATCAATCAGACACTTGCCAAACAACGCCCGATTCGAAATTCCAATGTCGACCTGAGGACGGCAGCCGGTGGCAATCAAACCTTTCTCGTGGACACGGTCTGGTTTAGCGAGCCCCAGTCCGGTCAGCAAAACATTATTGTGGTATTACATGATATGTCCGGATTGAACCAGCCGCAGCCGTTTCCGTTTGTGCCGCCTTTCGAGAAACTCATCGGCAATACTGCGAGCATGCAAAAAGTGTTCTCACTTATCGATACGGTAGCGCCGACAGACGCCGCAGTGCTTATCTACGGTGAAACCGGCACCGGCAAGGAGCTGGTGGCGCGC
>CAZVSL010000821.1:0-2307 GCA_964629935.1 uncultured Calditrichaceae bacterium
GCCACAAGTCGGGTTTGTCGGCGAGGGCTACTATCTCACCCGCCAGGGACACCTGAATGTTGGTCTCTCCACAATCAACGTCAACAAAGTCAGTCTGGAAATCGACAAGATCTACGCCAACAATCTCGTGTATCTGCTGAATACACATCCACTGGAAAGCCGCTATCGCTGGATCAATCTCGAATCGATTGGACAGCGCGTGCATGAGTCGGAACTCATCGTCCAGACCGTACAAAACGAAGAGGTGGTGACGCCGCTGCCGCTCAGAGAATATATGGCGAACGGACGCAAGGGCATTTATCGCCTGACAGCACGCCTGAGCGATCGGCGCTGGCAGCAGAGCTCCAAATGGGTGGTAGCAACTGACATGGGAATGGTGACGAAGAAAGCCGGCGAGGATTTGTGGGTCTGGGTCAACAATCTGTCGGACTTGACGCCGGTGAACAACGCCCGCATCCAACTTATCAGCCAGAACAACCAGACGCTGGTCACAGCACGCACAAATGCAGACGGCCTTGCTATCATCAAGAATTACACGACATTCACCGATGAGTTTGTACCCTATCTGATCACGGCAAGTACAGGCGATGATTTTTCCTTCCTTGAGCTGGCGCGCCGGCGTATCCCAACCTCGGACTTCGATGTGGACGGCCAGCTATATCTGCAAAATGGCTATGAGGCCTTTCTCTACAACGAACGCGGCGTCTACCGGCCGGGTGAAACCGCGCATGTCGCTGCCATCGTGCGTGGCCGGAACGCCTCATTGCCAGGCTCTTTTCCGCTCAGACTGCAGGTAAAAGCGCCTGACAGCCGGGTGCTGGCAGAGCAGCGAACCAACCTGAACGAGCAAGGCAGCGCGGAATTCTCCATCACAATTCCGGATTATGCTCTTACAGGAAAATACACAGCGCTTCTGTTGCTCGGCGAAGACGATGAGATCGGCCGGACAACATTCAGTGTTGAAGAATTTGTGCCGGACCGCATGAAAGTGACCCTACTCACCGACAAAGAGATTTATGCACCAGCGGAAACCATGCAAATCGACGTCAGTGCAGTCACCCTGTTTGGTCCGCCCGCGGCCAATCGCAGAGTTCAGGCTGAAATTGAAATCGAGCATCATCTGTTTGAGCCGGAAAACTGGCGCTCATTTAGTTTCAATGATAAGAAAAAGAATTTCAGTAAGATAACCAAGGAGCTCGGCGAAAAAACATCGAATGAGAACGGGCAAGCCACTTACCAATACACCATTACGAAAGATTTGCAGCCGCCGTCCGGATTGCGCGGTATCGTCACTGCCACCGTACTCGAGCCCGGAGGACGCGGCGTGAGTGCGTACCGCTCTGTCCTTATCCATCCCTACGAAAGCTACGTTGGCTTGCGCAAAGCGAAGGAAGGCTACGCCGAACCGAACCAGCCCGCAAAGATCGAATATGTTGTGGTAAATCCGGCAGGGGAATCGCAACCAAGCCATACTCTTGAAGTTTCCTTCTACCGTGTTTACTGGCAGTCGATTTTAAAGAAATCAGCATCGGCCCGCGGTTACCGTTATGTTTCGGATAGAGTCGAAAAACAGATAGAGCAATTCGAGGTCAACTCTGAACCGGGCATCGGCAGCTTTGAAGTGACGCCGGCAGATTATGGCAGGTATCGGGTTGCAGTCACGGACAAAGAATCCGGCGCCTCGTCATCGTTGACATTCTATGCCAGCGGCTGGGGCTACGCACCCTGGGCCATGGACCAGCCGGACCGCATCGAGCTTGATCTCGACAAAGAGCGCTACCGCGCCGGCGAAACAGCCCAGGTGCAGATACGCGCGCCTTTCGCCGGCAAAGTGTTGCTGACAGTGGAGCGGGACAACATCCTCGACCATCAGGTGCTGACCCTGGAAGAGAACACCGCTACCATGGAAGTGCCAATACGCGAAGCTTACAAGCCAAACGTCTACGTATCAGCCCATCTTATCCGTTCGACCGACGGTCTGGAGCGCAACGAAACCGTACGCGCCTTTGGCGTGGTACCGCTATTTCTGGATACGGATGACAACAAGCTCGCCGTTGAGCTCAACGCACCTGATGAGATCCGGCCCAATTCCAGGCTGCCGGTGCAGGTCCAGGTCAGCGGGCAGCGCAATCGGCCCTATGTCACCATCGCGGCCGTGGACGAAGGCATCTGTCAGTTGACTGAATTTGAAACGCCAGACCCGCACAGCTACTTCTTTGGCAAGAAACGGCTGCAGGTGGAATCTTTCGATATTTACGGCGTGGTGCTGCCTGAGATAACCTCATCCTCTTTGACCTCTGTTGCTGG
>CAZVSL010000822.1:0-2306 GCA_964629935.1 uncultured Calditrichaceae bacterium
GCTGGATATCGAAATCGATGGGGATTTCATCGAGCAGGAGGGAGAGCGCCCGGTTGCAACGGAATTCTATGTCGATAAGACCCGCCAGATCCTGGCAAAGAACGACAGCCCGGATGTGTCGTTTGACTACAGCATCAACCCCTATCGCGGCTGCGAACATGGCTGCATCTACTGTTACGCCCGGCCCACGCATGAGTATTTTGGATTGTCCGCCGGCCTCGATTTTGAAACCCGAATTCTGGTCAAGAAAGACGCACCGAAACTTCTAGCTGAGGCGCTTGGTGCCAAATCATGGGCGCCACAGCTCGTGGCTATGTCGGGCAACACGGACTGCTACCAGCCGGTAGAGCGTGAGCTGGCCTTGACACGCAAGTGCCTGCAAGTTTTCCTGGACTTTCGGAACCCGGTTGGCATCATCACCAAGAACGCGCTGGTGCTGCGTGATCTCGATGTGCTGCGGGAGTTAGCGCTGCACAACCTGGTCGCCGTCACCATCTCTGTCACCACGCTGGACAATCTGCTGGCGCGCAAGATGGAGCCGCGCACCTCGGCGCCCGCGAAACGTTTGCAGGCGTTGGAAAAACTGGCAGCCGCCGGCATCCCCACCAATGTCAATGTGGCTCCGGTCATCCCGGGCCTGACAGACCATGAGATGCCGGCCATTCTCAAGGCCGCCGCCGACCGCGGCGTCAAGCGTGCGGCCTATATCCTTTTGCGCCTGCCGCATTCTGTCAAAGAGCTGGTGCAGAGTTGGCTCAAGGCGCACTATCCCGAGCGTGAGAGTCGCGTTATCAACGCGGTTCGGGGCACGCGTGCGGGGCATCTCAACGATCCGTGTTTCAGCTCGCGCATGTCAGGCGTGGGCGTGCGCGCAGAGACCATCAGGAGAATGTTCGAGGTGAGCTGCGAAAAATATGGCCTGAATACAGCGAAGTTCGAGCTGGCGACCGACAGGTTTCGCCGGATTGCAGGTGGGCAGCAGGAACTGGATTTCTGAAGAGTTTGTGTATTTGTGTGTTAATGTGCTAACGCTTGAGGGCAGTAGCAGAGAACTTTGCGTTTGGTTTTTAAGTCGTCACTTACAGAATTGTATTACAGCTATGTCAATGACCTGAATGCATGCCAGGAAGTTGAGCGTACCAAGCAAAAATTATTGAAGGCACGAGGTTTGCATTCCTGTCTGACCATAGCCGGTGGATGATTTAGTGGATGGAGGCTATCGTCAGGTTAGGGAAAGGTGAGGTGTCAGATGATGTGTGGTGAAGAAAAAGAGCAGCCGGATCTGCCGCGATGCTTGCGGGAGATCCGGCTTTCTGTTTTCAGTTGGATTTGCCAAGGCGCTCGATGATGCCTACGAGCAATTTATAGAAGTCAGCCACGGATTCGATCCGTACCCGTTCATCCGGTGAATGGGGAAATTCGATCTGCGGTCCCAGAGAAACCATATCCATGCCCGGATATTTTTCGCCGATGATGCCACATTCCAGCCCGGCATGCACAGCCTTGATCTCAGGATCCTTGCCCAACATTTCCCGGTGCGCTTTTTTCGCGACTTGCAAGACTTTTGAATCCATATCGGGTTTCCAGCCCGGATAGCCTCCCACTTCCTCGACTTTGGCGCCAGCCAACTTGCCCATGCTGGCCACGCGCTGCTGAATCCCCTGAATGGCGCTGTCTACCGAGCTGCGATTGCTGACATGGATCAGCATCTTACCGTTCTCGATCTTGACAGAGGCGAGATTTGAGCTGGTTTCGACCAGATCCGGGATGTCATAGCTCATGGACAGCACGCCGTGCGGCAGTGAATTCAGCAGGTAGAGGACGCGGCCGGCGTTGTCAGACGCCAGCACCTGCTCCGTCTTGCCCTGCGAAATCGTGAACGTCATATTGGGTTCGGCCGGCTTGAATTCTGCCTGTATCGCCTCCAGCTCGTCTTTCAGCTTGCGTTCAAAACTGTCTCTGTCTGAGGATGAAACGGCGACCCTGGCAAACGCCTCGCGCGGGATGGCATTGTGCATATTGCCGCCAATCAGGCTGGCGAGTGCAAAGTCGACCTGCTTTTTCGTCGCAACCAATGCCCGCGTCAGCAGCTTGACGGCATTGCCGCGCTGCAGATGGATATCGACGCCGGAATGACCGCCGCGTAAACCGTGGAGCTTGATTTCGAGACCTGTGGCATTGGCAGGCGCCTGAGTGTATTGCAGGTCAAGCGTGAGATTGACGCCGGCGCCGCCGGCGCACCCGACGTAGAGCGCGCCCTCTTCTTCGGTATCCATGTTGATGAGCGCGCGGCCTTCCAGCATGTC
>CAZVSL010000823.1:0-1257 GCA_964629935.1 uncultured Calditrichaceae bacterium
CTTCATACAACCCATTGGTGAAGATTTCCTTGCATGAATCGCTCAATTTGGGTTAAAATAAGGTTTTTAGTTTTCAAGACCGTAAGGAGCCGCTCCTACGGAGTTGAAAGACCTGCTTGTAAAAGCCCTCATAGGAGGAAGTCTAAGACGGTGGTAGCAAAAAATAATGTGCAGCTACCGACATAGAGCCACAAAATGTTCAAAATGTAGTGAAAACCAGAGATACTTCTCGTTGTAAATATTAAACTTACAAATCTAAGTGTCGAAGTTGGCCTAGCCAGCCCGGCGCTTACTCACAATCTCTGCAACACCTCGAACTAACCGGCTGATCTCCCCATCACTCGTATAGCATGCGCATCCCGCGCGCACCAGTCCCTCCGGAGCTAATCCAAGTCGCCGCACCACGGTTTCTGCATAGAAATCGCCATGCGACAGGAAAAGACCTTGCGAAGCCAGTTGCCGGCATACCTCGGTCGATGGTAGGCCTTGCACTACAAAAGCCAGCGTTGAGGTTCGCTCTGCTTCCGGCGACGGTCCGTAGAGCGTGACGTCTGGAATTTCGGACAGACCCTGCCATAGTTCCTTCAGTTGCCGCTTACCCCGATTTTTTAGTCCAGTGAAAGCCTGTTCAAGCTGTTGCCGACGAGACGCGCCATTTGCCAGAGACGCCAGAAAGTCAACAGCAGCGGCCGCACCGACAATGCCTTCGTGATTCAGTGTGCCGGTCTCTGCATTCTCCGGGGCATAAGCCGGCGCCGGCGAGAGCCTCGGGAAATCAAGTGATTGCAGCAACTCATGACGGCCATAAAGCACGCCGACATGCGGGCCGTAGAACTTATAAGCCGAGCATGCCAGAAAATCGCAATTCCAGGCCCGCACATCCACCAGCTCGTGAGGCGCATAGTGCACGGCATCGACAAAAACGAATGCACCGGCATCATGCGCCAGCTCAACCGCTTTGCCGATATCATTGATGGTGCCGAGAGCATTGGAGGCCGCGCCAATGGCCAGCACCCTGGTCCGGCTATTCAGCAAGCTTTCAAGATGCTGCCAGTCCAATTGACCCTTTTCCGGCGCCATGTTGGCCATGCGCACTTTCACGCCAAAGTCTTTTTGCAGGGAACGCCAGGGATCGATGTTGGCATGGTGGTCGAGCTCTGTGACCACGATCTCGTCGCCGGTTTGCATGCCGCGCGCCAGCGTGCGGGCAAGGTGGTAGGTCAGCATCGTCATGTTGGCGCCAAACGCGATCTCATT
>CAZVSL010000823.1:1267-2304 GCA_964629935.1 uncultured Calditrichaceae bacterium
GGCAGAGGCCAGCAGTTCATCGGTTTCGGCGCTGGTGGGATAGGCCCAATGCGTGTTTGCGTTGTGGTAGTACAGATAATCGGTGATCGCAGCCGCCACCTGTTTTGGCGCCTGCGTGCCGCCGGGGCCGTCAAAATAGGCGACGGAATAACCGTTGTGCTTACGTTCCAGGGCGGGAAAGTGAGTTCGAATTTCGTGTAACGATGCAATTGACATGTTGATTGCTCTGCTTGTTTAAATAAAAGCGCGTGTTGGTAAAAAAGCCGCGCCGGTGCACGATCTTGACCTGCTTGCTAATGCTCTTTCGGCAAAGCGCCGGTAAAATCACTGAGGCGCTCGCTCAGATGAGCGAAGAGCTGGTGCGCCGGCATGGGTTCTTCCGTGTCCAGCCCTAACATCTCGTGTTTCGCCAGCGGCGCCAGCTTGATCTCGCCGTCCTCGCGGTAGCCCACGCACATCAGGTAGATAGACGGTATGCTGACCAGAAAATAATCAGCCGGGTCGCGATCATGCTTTTCAGCAAGCGTGGTGCGCACAATATCGAGTTTCTTTACCAAACTGGGACGACCAAAATTGACGGTTTGCCACTGGTCGCCTTTTTTTTCGAGGCTGACGGAAGTGCGGACTTTGCCGCGGGCATGGACCGGGTAGAGCTTTTTGGTGGATTCCGCCAATAGCGTCTCGGCGTTCTGCTGCTCGCCGAAGGACTTCAACGCATCCAATCCGATGAAATAAACCGGAAAAGGCGCCCCGAGGGTAAGATTCGACAGCTCATCCATACTTTCAAAGCCCAGGCGGCGATAGGTCTCGTCCGTGGCCAATGCTTGCACGGATTCCAGCGATTGGGCCGCTGCCTGCTGCGCGGCATCCGGTCCGCTTCTGCCGCACGCGACGACACAGAATAGCATACCCCCTGCGATAAGCAAAACCCATTCTTTGCAGCCGCGCAACCGATAAGAAATTTGATTCCACCTGTCTTTACAAAATTTCCAGAATGATAACATCGCTGATCTCCTTGCAAACACATGAACGCCAGA
>CAZVSL010000824.1:0-2303 GCA_964629935.1 uncultured Calditrichaceae bacterium
CTGTCCGAACTCCATTTTCTAATTTGAATGGACTGGATTCAGCAACTGGAACATGTTCTTGTGCGAAAGCAAAACTAGATAACATTACTAAAAGAAAAGAAAGCGACAAACCGCAACTCTTCTTCGAAACTATCTTGGTAGATTTCATTATTGCACCATCCTTTCCGGGCATCTTATTCTCACAAATTGGTTAGTTAAGTAGGCGGCAAACCCACTCGTAGAAAGCTACTTTAATAGCATTACTTTGTGACTTTTAACCACAGGTGATCCGCTTTTTGGTTGAAACACTAAATAAAGAAAGTAAATACCACTCGCCATATTACCTGGTTGCCATTCGAACAAATGACGGCCATGAGTAAGTGTTTTGCCTAGCAAACTGGTGACCTTTCTGCCTTTAACATCAAAGACATTCAAAGTGGCAAAGCCAGCCTGAGATAGTAGAAGCGATATACGGACTGAAAAATTAAATGGGTTTGGAAAACTATGAAGAAGTACAAGCTCATTTCTGCCGTGTGTATTCGCCACGTCGTTAATAACATTTACGGATACGATTTCTCCTGCTCGAGCGCTTATGATAGTGCCAAAGCGACCAACTGCATAGATACTCTCATTGTTCGCAACAACATCAAATAGCCATTCAGCAACACCAGAGAGTCTCGATTTCCAAGTATGACCACCGTCGGTAGAGAATAGAGTTAAACCTCCTTGACCCACTGCAACGCCAGTCAACGCGTCCAAGAAAAAAATACCGGTAATCCAAGCCGGGGTCTGCGAATCTATTTTTTCCCAGGTTTTACCAGCGTCAGAACTTCTGAGTATTGTACCTTCGTCACCAACCACAAATCCTGTATTTTCATCCAAGAAGTATATGTCACTCAATTCCCACTGCGTTCCGCTGATAATTCTAGCCCAGGTATCTCCGCCATCCGTAGTTCGAAGGATTAACCCTGAGGTGCCAACTATGAATCCTGTATTGGTATTGATAAAATTTACGCTTTCGAGAGTTTCGTGACCGCCACTATCCACCCTTAACCACGAATCCCCACCATTTTTGGTAACGAGGATAAGACCTTCAACACCTACGACTATTGCCGAATCTGTTGTAATGAGAAACACATCTTTTAAAGCATCTCTTGTACCGCTATCTTGTTTATGCCAAGTTAATCCACGATCAGTTGTCTTCAGAATCGTCCCAAATGATCCAACGGCCAACCCGGTGTTTGTATCTGCAAAATGAATCGCTCTCAACTGTGAAAATGAATCGGTGGGATGACTACTCCATTGTTTGCCGCCGTCATCTGTCTTCAATATGGCGTCATTCTGTCCGACTGCGAATCCAGTCTCATCATTCACAAAATAAATTTCACTTAGAGTCCATTTGGGGCCCTTGAATGCTGACTGCCACTTTTTGCCGCCATCTTCGGTCGTTGCAATGCTACCGCCCAGACCAACCGTAACGCCCACTCTTTCATCCGCAAAAGCTATCGAAAGTAAAGGTAAATGTTCCGTGCTATCTACACTGAACCAGGAAATGCCACCATCGTGAGTAGAGTAGATAACGCCACTGCTTGAAACCGCATAACCATTATTTCGATTCAAAAAATGAACATCATAAACGAAACTTTCGTCAGCAATTATGCGCTTTGTCCAACTCTCACCACTATCTTGTGTCTGTAGCAGAACCCCACCCTGTCCAACGATGATAGCATTCAATGAATCGATTGCATAGACCGCGGTCAGTTGCGCACTAGCTGGACTTTCGCTATTTGACCACGTTACACCGCCATCATTAGAAAACAGAATTGTGCCCCCTTCTCCAACCGAATAACCGATCGAATTTGCATAGAAAGTGACAGAATAGAAATCCGCCAAGCTACCGCTATCCAGGTTTTCCCAACTTTTTCCCCCATTAGTTGTTCGAAATATCGTGCCATTCTCACCTACAATTACGCCCGTTAACTCATCAAAAAAATGTACATCATTGAGATGGTTGGTTGTGTTGCTTTCCTGTTTTGACCAAGCCGTCCCTCCATCTTCTGAACGCAGGATAACTCCATTCTCGCCAACAACTGTTCCTACAAGCTCTGTAACAAAGTGTAACCCTAATAAATCATCCGAAATTTGGGCAACATAGTGCTGGATATGCCAATTCTGGCCGTGGTCAAATGACTTCGCAATCGTTCCACCCGCCCCAATTGCAACGATGTTCTCCTGGTTTAAGAGTCGGACATCGTAGAGTGTGTTGCCCTGCGGCAACGGATTGACCCACTCCCAGGTTTGAGCAAAAAGTGAAAAACCGTAAA